>JAEEQF010000047.1 GCA_016285175.1 Bacteroidales bacterium | reverse complement strand
CTCAACTTCGGCCTGGGCGGGAACTGTATCCTGCGCGGCGGCCTGGGGCCCACCGGGGAGAGCCGCTATGCGCGGGACCTCTTCGGCCACGAGGGCGTCAAGTACATCATCCTCTTCGAGGGCACCAACGACCTGGGCGGCAGCCGGGACGGCATCAGGACCGCCTCCGAAATCCAGGAGGTCTGGACCCGGATTGTGGCCGAGGCGCACGAAAAGGGCATCAAAGTCTTTGGCGCAACGGTAACGCCCGTCAAGGGAAACGGCTATTACTCAGAGGATCACGAGGCCGGACGACAGCAGCTGAACCACTGGATCCGTAGCGGCGGTGTCTTTGACGGCGTAATAGATTTTGACCGCATGGTGGCATCGGCCGATGACCCGGACCGCCTGGATCCGGCCTACCTGTACGAGAACGACTGGCTCCACCTCAACGCCAAAGGCTACGAGGTGATGGGCTACGGAATAGATCTTGGCCTGTTCCGCTAAAAAAGCCGCAAAAAGACAAGGCATTTCCGTGAGGAATGATTATCTTTGTATGATAAATCAATTCCCATGAAAGCAGTTGTCAAAACCCAGTTCCAACTTCCCGGTGAACAGTCCAAATACACGGGAAAAGTCCGTGACGTATATAGCTTGCGCAACGGATACATCGTCATGGTCGCCACAGACCGCATTTCCGCCTTCGACGTTGTCCTGCCGGAGGGCATTCCCTACAAGGGACAGGTCCTGAACCAGATTGCCTCCCAGTTCCTGGATCTCACGGAAGACATCCTCCCCAACTGGAAAGTGGCCACCGTGGACCCCATGGTCACCATCGGCTACCGCTGTGAGCCCTATAAGGTGGAAATGGTAGTGCGCGGCTATCTGGCCGGCCACGCCTGGCGGGAATACAAAGCCGGGAACCGGACCCTCTGCGGCGTCACGCTCCCGGAAGGGCTCAAGGAAAACCAGAAACTCCCCCATCCCATCATAACCCCCACCACCAAGGCGGCCGAAGGCCACGACGAGGACATCTCCAAGGAAGAGATCATCGCCCGCGGTATTGTGCCGGCCGATGAATACGAGCAGCTGGAGAAATACACCCTGGCCCTGTTCCAGAGAGGGACGGAGATTGCCGCCAAGAAAGGCCTCATCCTGGTAGATACCAAGTACGAGTTCGGCAAGCGGGACGGCCAGATCTACCTTATGGACGAAATCCATACGCCGGATTCTTCCCGCTATTTCTATGCCGAGGGCTACGAGGAGCGCCTGGCCAAAGGGGAACACCAGAAGCAGCTCTCCAAGGAGTTTGTCCGCGAATGGCTCATGGCCGGCGGCTTCCAGGGCAAGGAAGGCCAGAAGGTGCCGGAAATGACCCCGGAAGTGGTGAACGGCATCACGGAACGCTACATTGAACTATACGAGAAGTTAAGCGACAAGCCCTTCGAGCGCACGGAATGCGAAGATGTTCCCGCCCGTATAGAACGCAATATCCTTAACTTCCTTCAAAACAAATAGACATGATAGAGCGCTATTCCAGAAAAGTGATGCGGGACGTCTGGACGGAGGAGAACAAGTTCGGTGCGTACCTGGAAGTGGAAACCCTATCCTGCGAGGCCTGGAGCAAGCTGGGCGTGATTCCGGCGGAGGACGTGGAGAAGATCCGCGCCAATGCCCGCTTCAACGTCAAGCGCATCCAGGAGATAGAGGAACAGACCCGTCACGACGTGGTGGCTTTCACCCGCGCCGTGAGCGAGAGCCTGGGAGAAGAACGCAAGTGGGTACACTACGGCCTCACCTCCACGGACGTGGTGGATACGGCCAACGGTTACCTGCTCAAGCAGGCCAACGCCATCCTCCGCAAAGACCTGGAGGAATTCCTGGAAGTGCTCCGCCGCCGCGCACTGGAATTCAAGGAAACCCCCTGCATCGGCCGTACGCACGGCATCCATGCCGATATAACCTGCTTCGGCCTCAAATGGGCCCTGTGGTACCAGGAGATGAAGCGCAACATCCAGCGCTTCGAAACGGCCGCCGCCGGCGTGGAAGCCGGTAAGATGAGCGGCGCCGTGGGCAACTTCGCCAACATCCCTCCCTTCATCCAGGACTATGTGTGCGGGAAGCTGGGCATTGAATCGGCCGCCATCTCCACCCAGGTGCTGCAGCGGGACCGCCACGCCTGCTACGTGGGCACCCTGGCCCTTATCGCCTCCACCCTGGAGCAGATGGCCTTCGAGGTCCGCAACCTCCAGCGCACGGAAGTCCGTGAGGTGGAAGAAGCCTTCCGGAAGGGACAGAAAGGCTCCAGCGCCATGCCCCACAAGCGCAATCCCATCTCCAGCGAGAACATCTGCGGCTGCGCCCGCGTAATGCGCGGCTATATGGCCACCTCGTACGAGAATGTGGCCCTTTGGCACGAGCGGGACATTTCCCACTCCAGCACGGAACGCATTGTGCTTCCGGACGCCACGGAGCTCCTGGACTATATGCTGCAGCGTTTCAAGGGCATCCTGGAAAACCTGGTGGTATATCCGGAGACCATGCTCTCCAACATCTACCGCACCCGGGGCGTCATCTTCGCCCAGCGGGTGATGAACGCCCTCATCGCCAAGGGTCTCTCCCGCGAGCAGGCCTACGACACGGTGCAGCCCATCGCCATGGAGGCCTGGACGCAGAACAAGGACTACAAGACGCTGCTGGAGGCTTCACCGGCCGTAATGGAAAAAATAACCAGGGAAGAACTGGACAGTTGCTTTACCCTGGATTATTATTTCAAGAATGTGGATGAGATCTTCTCCCGTGTGGGGATTCAATAGCGCACCACGGTAGCCTCGCGGTCCGGTCCCACGGATACGATCTTGATCCGGCAGCCGGTTTCCGCCTCAATGAAAGCCATATAGTTTTTGAATGCCTCGGGGAACTCTTCGTCACGGCGCAGGCCGCTGAGCGGAGTCTTCCATCCGGGGAATTCTTTATAGACGGGCGTAACGTCTTTGCCTCCGTCGTAAGGGAAGCTTTCCAGCACCTTGTCCCCTTCCTTGTAGGCAACGGCCACCTTCACGGTGTCAAAGCCGTCCAGCACGTCCGACTTCATCATAATGAGGTCCGTAACGCCGTTCATCATTACAGTGTACTTGAGGGCCACCATGTCCAGCCAGCCGGTGCGGCGGGGACGTCCGGTGGTGGCGCCGTACTCATGGCCGATAGCCCGCAGGCGCTCGCCATCCTCGTCAAAGAGTTCCGTAGGGAAAGGACCGCTTCCCACGCGGGTGCAGTAGGCTTTGAAAATGCCGAACACCTTGCCCACACGGCTTGGAGCCACGCCCAGTCCGGTGCAGACCCCGGCGGCCAGCGTATTGGAGGAGGTCACAAACGGATAGGTGCCAAAGTCGATATCCAGCAGGGAGCCCTGTGCGCCCTCGGCCAGGATGGGGGTGCCCTCATCCAGGATCCGGTTCAGGTATACTTCGCTGTCGATGAAGGGGAACCGCTTCAGTTCCTCCACGGAAGCCATCCATTGCTGCTCGTATTCGGTGATATCGAAGGAGAAATCGTACTGGGCCAGGAGGCCGAAATGCTTCTGCTTGAGGGCGTTGTACTTATCGGCAAACGCTCCTGAGAGGATATCCCCCACACGGAGGCCGTTCCGGCCGGTCTTGTCCATATAGGTGGGGCCGATACCCTTTAACGTGGAGCCGATCTTGGATTTTCCCTTGGCAGCCTCGCTGGCGGCATCCAGCATCCGGTGGGTGGGCAGGATGAGATGGGCGCGCTTGGAGATAACCAGCTTCCCGCTGATATCCCCGGCTATCTGCTCAATGGCATGGATCTCCTCCATCAAGATCACCGGATCGATGACCACACCGTTGCCAATCACATTCACCGTCCCTTCCCGGAAAATGCCGGAAGGAACCGTGTGCAGCACAAAACTGTCGCTGCCGAACACCAGGGAATGCCCTGCGTTGGGGCCGCCCTGGAAACGGGCGACCACCTTGTAGGAAGGAGTGAGCACATCCACCACCTTTCCTTTTCCCTCGTCGCCCCACTGGAGGCCGAGCACTACGTCTAACTTATTCTTTTCCATATAGTTAAATTTTAATCATTTTCCAGCCTTATATTTTAACGCGGCAGCCACCAGCCCGTGGAACAGGGGATGGGGATGCTCGGGTGTACTCTTGTATTCCGGATGGAACTGCGTGCCGATGAAGAAGGGATGGGAAGGCAGTTCCACCACTTCCACCAGGCCGGATTCCGGATTCCGGCCCGTAGCCTTGAGTCCGGCTTGCTGGAAATTGTCCAGATAGCTGGAGTTGAATTCATAACGGTGCCTGTGGCGTTCCCGTATATCGGTCTTGCCGTAGAGCCTGGCCGCCAGGGAGCCCGGCTCCAGCTGGCAGGCATAGGCGCCCAGCCGCATGGTGCCCCCCTTGACCGTGGTCTTTTTCTGGTCCTCCATGAGGCAGATGACCGGATGGCCGGCCTGGGGATTCAGCTCCGTAGAGGCGGCATCGGCCCAGCCCAGGATGTGGCGGGCGAACTCCACTACGCACATCTGCATGCCCAGGCAGATCCCCAAGAACGGGATGCCCTTCTCCCGCACGTATTGCACGGCGCACACCTTCCCTTCCAGTCCGCGCTCCCCGAATCCGGGTGCCACCAGCACGCCGTCGGCCCCCTTGAGGAGCTCCGCCACATTATCGGCATTCACCAGCTCGCTCTGGAGCGTGCGTACGTTCACTTTGCAGCGATTGGCCGCCCCGGCGTGCACAAAGGCTTCCAGGATGGATTTATAGGCATCCTGCAGCTCTACGTACTTGCCCACCAGGGTAATGTTCACCTCGTGCTCCGGATGCTGGAGGCGGTACAGGAATTCCTTCCACCTTTCCAGGTCCGGCTGGTTGAAATTCTCTATCTGGAGCTTGCGCACGGCCAGTTCGTCCAAGTGTTCCCCGTGCATGTTCAACGGCACCTGGTAAATGCTCCAGGCATCTATGCTCTGAATCACATGGCCTGGCTTCACATTGCAGAACAGGGCTATTTTGCGGCGCAGTTCCGGAGTGAGCGGATGCTCCGTCCGGCATACAATCACGTCCGGGGTTACCCCGCTGTGCTGAAGCATCTGGACAGAGTGCTGGGTGGGCTTGGTTTTCAATTCCTTGGCGGCGGCCAGGTAAGGGATATAGGTGAGGTGGATGCTCATGCAATCCTCTTCCGGCAGTTCCCACTGCAGCTGACGGACGGCTTCCACGAAGGGTTGCGACTCCATGTCGCCCACGGTGCCGCCAATCTCCGTGAGAATCACGTCATATTCTCCGCTCTGGCCCAGCAGCAGCATCCGGCGCTTGATTTCATCGGTGATGTGCGGGACAATCTGCACGGTCTTTCCCAGATAGGCGCCTTCGCGTTCCTTGGTGATAACCGTATAGTAGATCCTTCCGGTGGTCACATTATTGGCCTGGGAGGTATACACGCCCAGGAAACGCTCGTAATGACCCAGGTCCAGGTCCGTCTCCGCTCCGTCTTCCGTAACATAACACTCTCCGTGCTCATAGGGATTGAGCGTGCCGGGGTCTATGTTGATGTACGGGTCAAACTTCTGGATGGTCACCCGCAGTCCCCTTGCCTTGAGCAGTTTGGCCAGGGAAGAAGCAATGATTCCTTTTCCCAGCGAGGAGGCGACGCCTCCTGTGATGAAGATGTATTTCGGATTCATATAGTTGTTTGTTTATTAAGCATATTCGTCCCAGCTCTCATACATAAAAAAAGCCGGTTCCCCAAGCGGGAGAACCGGAAGCATTAAAGTCTATTGCTGGAGAAGCGATGTCCGGCCGTGCGGACATAAACGAGCAAAAGGGGATGCTGTTTACACTACTCACGGGGTACAAAAATAGTGATAATTTCGCATTCCGTGCAAATTTTTTTAATATTTTTTAATTGGGCCGAAACGATGGATTTACAGGGTCTTACCGTAATGGCATTGGAGGACATCGGCCGATGTGCCGTGCCAGTTGTGCATGCCGCCGCCCAGGCAGTTTTTCCACTGTTTGCAGCCGGCGCAGATGCCCGTGCGGGCCCAGCTGTGGTCCCGGAAGGGCTGGAAGCGGTTCTGCCATACCTCCCACAGGCTGTCCTGGTAGATGTTTCCCTGCGAGAAACGGTCCCTGTCTATATTGGGACAGGCGCAGATGCGGCCGTCTATGAGCACGGAAGCTATGTTCACCCCGGCGTGGCAGAAATGGCGCACCGGGCGCACCTTTTCCTCGTATCGGCCCAGATAGCCTTCGCAGCTGAAGGTGACTCTCATGGGCCCGCCCTGCTCCCGCTTCTCCCGGATGAATTCCATGAGCTGCACAAACTCCTCATTGCTAAGGAGCATGTCCGGATCGTGGGCGGCCCGGCCGATGGGAATGATGGTGAAAAGCCGCCACTGCTTTAGGCCCGTGGCCGATAAGACCTTATGGATTTCCGGCAGTTCGGAAAGGTTCCGCTTATTCACGCACGTAACCACATCGGCATTGAGCCTGGGGTCCCTGGCGAAGGCGTTGATGGCCCCCAGAGCCCGCTGATAGCTGCCCGGAATGCCCCGCATCCAGTCGTGGGAGGCCTCCAGACCGTCCAGGCTCACGGTTACGGCGCCCATTCCGGCATCCATCAGCTTCAGGTGCATCTCGTCATTGTACAGCCAGCCGTTGGAGACCATGCCCCAGAGCAGCCCCCTTTTGCGAAGCTCCTTCCCCACAGTGAGGATATCCGGCCGCAGAAGCGGCTCCCCGCCGGTGAGTACCACGCAGAATTCCTTGGGCCGATGCTTTACGGGGATGGTGTCCACGGCCGAGAGGAAATCTTCCAGCGGCATATCCTTCTCCCGCGCGGCCATGCCGCAGTCACTCCCACAATGCCGGCAGTGGAAGTTACACCTTGTGGTGCACTCCCAGAAGAGGTAATTGAGTTCATGGACTTTTACTTCGTTGTCCCTGAAAAGCCGGAAAAGGAACGGATTCATCGCCTGTTTTTTGCAAATATATGCCGAATTTTCTTATTTTTGTGCAAGTTAACGACAAAAGAGGGTTTCACTAGTAAAAGACGCCATCATGAAAATCTTGCACCATCTTCTCAAAGGAATCTCCCTCACCGGAGCGCTCTTCGTTTTCCAGGCCTGCTATGGCATGCCGGAACCGCCCATGTATCAGGAAAGGGGTGAAGCTCCCATGTCATTCTCGCTTGTTTCCGCCAGCACCGGGGCGCCCATAGAGGGTGTCCGTATATCGGCCACCGTTAGCGGCTACTCAGGATCGGGATGGGAACACGAGCTGGGAGTTACCGGACCGGATGGCAAGTGTAGCGTAAGGATTCCGTATCAGAGGAATATAGAGGGCCCGTTCCTCTATTTTGAGGATGGTGAAGGCCTGTATATGAGGAAGGATACCACCCTCACCGACCTTCGGGAACGCGAGATCGTGATCAAACTGTACTCCAAATGATTAGAAAACCCTTTATTCTGCTTGCCATCCTGCTGGGGACTGGCCTCTATTCCCGTGCCCAGCAAAAGGCCGAGTATCCCCAGAGAAACTGGTCCATAGAGATGGGTGCCGGATTCATACCTTACCACATGGCCATGATTCCCACCCGCGCCATAAAGGAAGAACTGGCACAGCTTGGACAGGAAGCCGGTCAAATAATGAACCCGTACGGGCCGGCTTTCAGTGTGAGCGGAGCATACCGTGTCCGCAGATGGACGGAATTCCGTTTCACCGTAGGAGCTTCCTGGCGTTATTATAAGCTTACCCAGTATTCGGTCTTCGGCACGGATCCGGAAGGAAAACCCAGGTACGACTTAAGCGACGGCCATTACCTCAAAACCACCAGCGCTTCCGTCTTCTCCTTCACGTTCCAATGTTTCCATATCTGGAATCCGGGCCGGACGGCGGAACTGTACTCCGGGGGCGGCCTGGGATTCATCGCTGGCAAAGGGAACCCCCTCACGGAACCAATCCCCCTTCCGGAACTCACGCCCATCGGCGTCCGGGTGGGCGGCAGGCATCTTTATGGATTCACGGAGCTCACCATCGGCCCCATCGCCAGCCTGGTCCACGGCGGAATAGGCTGCCGCTTCTGAAACCATAAAAGACACGCATATTACATAAAAACCCCTCTACAAAGCATTGTAGAGGGGTTTTTGGTACTGGGTAGGAGAATCGAACTCCTATTGCGAGATTGAGAATCTCGAGTACTAACCGTTATACGAACCCAGCGGGTTGGAGTGCAAAGGTACGATAAAAAATCGAATCTGCAAATTTTTATTTCAGGAACACGAAAAATACTGCCAGGACCATGCAGGCGAATGCGGCCAGATGGTTCCACTGCACGGGTTGTCCCTTGAACAGGATGGTGACTATTACCGTAAAGACAGTGAGGGAAATCACTTCCTGGATCACCTTGAGCTGCATGAGGTTAAAAGGACCGCCGTTGCCCTGGAAGCCGATGCGGTTGGCCGGAACGGTGAGGCAGTACTCGAAAAATGCGATGCCCCAGGAGAACAGGATGATGAGGATAAGCGGCCAGCCCGTGGAGATTTTCATCTCCTGCAGCTTGAGATGGCCGTACCACGCGAACGTCATGAAGACATTCGAGAAAACGAGCATTACTATGGTCCAGATTCCTTGCATGGTGCTTTCAATTTGTAAATGGGGCGCAAATTTAATATATTTGTAAGATTAAATGAAGATTAAACCTAAACTTTTTCTAATATGACCCTCATCAAATCCATCTCCGGCATCCGGGGTACCATTGGCGGAGCACCCGGCGGAGCCCTCACTCCCATTGATGTTGTCAAGTTCACCGCGGCCTATGCCGCCACCCTCCCCCAGCGGAAACCTTCGCCCAACGGCGAACGCTACAAAGTGGTTGTGGGCAAGGACGCCCGCATGTCGGGAGACATGGTGGAACAACTGGTCGTGGGCACCTTGGTGGGCTGCGGAATAGACGTGGTAAAGTGCGGTTTCGCCTCCACCCCCACCACGGAAATGGCCGTCCTCTTTGCCAATGCCGACGGTGGTATCATCCTCACCGCCAGCCACAATCCGCGCCAGTGGAACGCCCTCAAGCTCCTGAACGACAAGGGTGAATTCCTCACCGCCGTGGAAGGACAGGCCGTCCTGGACCTGGCCGAGAAGGAAGATTTCAATTTTGCCGAAGTGGACCAGCTGGGCAGCATCGAGGAGGAAGACTTCACGGACAAGCACCTGGATGCGGTGCTGGCCCTCCCGGCCGTGGATGTGGATGCCATCAAGGCGGCGCACTTCACCGTTGTGGTGGACGCCGTGAACTCCGTGGGCGGCATCATCATGCCGCGCCTGCTTAAGCGCCTGGGCGTCAAGTGCATCGGCCTCAACTGCAACCCCACCGGGGACTTTGCGCACAATCCGGAACCGCTGCCCGCCAACCTGGTGGACCTGTGCGAAACCGTAAAGAAGGAAAAGGCCGACCTGGGCGTTTCCGTGGACCCGGATGTGGACCGCCTGGCCTTCATCTGCGAGAACGGAGAACCCTTCGTTGAAGAATATACCCTTGTGAGTGTGGCCGATTATCTCTGCGAACTGGCCCAGAAGGAAGGAAAGCCCATCGCCACGGTGAGCAACCTCTCCTCCACCCGCGCCCTTCGCGACGTGACGGAAAAGCACGGCGGCAAGTACTACGCAGCAGCCGTGGGTGAGGTGAACGTGACCACCAAGATGCACGAGGTGGGAGCCCTCATAGGCGGCGAAGGCAACGGCGGCGTCATCTACCCCGCCATCCATGCCGGCCGCGACGCCATGGTGGGCGTGGCCCTGTTCCTTAGCAACCTGGCACATAAGAAGATGAAAGTGAGCGAGTTAAAGAAGACGTACCCGCAGTATTTCATTGCCAAGAACAAGATCCAGCTAAGCGACAGCGCCCTCATAGAGAAGATCCTGAGCGAGCTCAAAGTCATCTACGCCAAGGAAAACATCAACGACATAGACGGCGTAAAGATCAACTTCGAAGCCAACAAGACCTGGGTCCATCTGCGCAAATCCAACACGGAACCCATCATCCGCATCTACTCCGAAGCCAGCACCATGGCCGATGCAGAAGCGCTTGGTAACGAGGTAATTGCTGTAGCTAATAAGATTATTAATGCGTAAATAACGGAAGGAATATTTGTATCTCAAACCCATGCCCACCCTCGGGCCTGTAAGAGGAGGGGTCCCCTCTGGGGAGGGTCGCGAAGCGACGGTTTGAGATACAAGTATTCCTTCCCGACCGATAGATTATGTTCTCATTCAGGACCACACCGCTGGAGGATCAGCTGGACCGGGCCTTGCTCTATGGCAAGGTGGGGTGCTTCTGCACGCAGAACTGCTGGGACACCGCCCGGGGCCGATGGATGTACGATATCTTCCGGGAACGGAAGAATCTGGTTACGGTGTTCAACCCGCGGGAGGCGGAGCTCACGCCGGGGACCAACCACATTGCCTTTGAGGCCGACCAGCTGCGGGAGCTGAATGCCGTGGTGGTGGAGATCCAGGATGTGGGGGTGCGGTACTTCAACTACACCAAGGACGTGATGCAGCTCATGGAAATGCTCAAGCTGCTGGACGACGAAGCCCCTTCCCTCTACATTGTGGACCACATCAACCCCAGCGGGCGGGTGGTGGAAGGCAGCATCCCGTCGGTGGCGGGAGAGATGTTCGTTCCCAAAGTGGCTCACCGGCACGGCCTCACGCTGGGAGAACTGGTGAACCTGTATGCCTCGGAAATAGGGGCCAAGTTCCCCATCCACGTGATATCGGCCCGGGCTACGGATTCGGTGCGGCAGCTTATGCCGTGGACCATTGCGCCGGCCAGCGACATCCCGGGGCTGTTCAGCAGCTACCTGTACAGCGGCGGCGGCCTTTGGAACAATACCACCATTACGCCCGGTATCGGCACGGCCAGGCCGTACGAATATATAGGTGCACCGTTCGTGAAACCCCTTCATCCCCAGGAACTTCCGCAGGCTCCGGGCGCCCTGCTAAGGCCCTGCTCCTTCACCCCTGCGGCGGGCCGCTACGCCGGCGAGCGCTGCTTCGGCTTCCAAATCATGCTGGTTCCGGGAGAAGACTATCACAGCCTGCTGCACACCCTGCATCTGATGCGCTGGTTCACGGAGCACTATTCCGCCTTTGAGTTTGAACCCGCCTTCTGGACCAAGCTGGCCGATCCGGTGCTGGAAGCCTACCTGCGGCAGTCCATTTCCTTTGACGTGGTGCAGGAGCACGTGAAACTGGATGAGCAGAAATGGATACGGAAAGCCAAGCGCTACCTGCTCTACGACGACCAACCCTACAGAATGAAATAAAAACCTTATAATACCTGAACCTGATGCAAGAAAGAAAGAAAAATCGCCGCGACCGTTGGGACGGCTGGTATATCGGCGGCCTGGATCCCGTCCATGTGATGATGCCCTATTTCTTTGGCGACCGCACCATTAACGAGGCGGTCCTGGGAGAAGTGATGGACCTCACCGAAGTGGACAAATACCTGGCTAAGAAGAATGCCGATAATCCGGAATTCAAGTACACCTGGTTCCATTTCATATCGGCCGCCGTGGCCAAGGCCATCTACCTGCGTCCCAAGATGAATTACTTCATTGCCGGCCACCGTTTCTATGAGCGCAAGGAAATCCAGATTGCCTTCAACGTGAAACGCCAGTTCTCCGACGAGGGTACCGAATCCATGGCCAAGTTCACGCTGGACCGGGAAGGCGGCTCCCCCATGGAGCAGGTTCACTCCTATGTGCAGGACTTCGTGACCAAGGTCCGAGGCAAAGGCGAAGCCGTGGGTGTGGACAATTCGCTCAAGTTCCTCACCCACCTTCCGCGTCCGCTGTTCCGCCTGCTGGGCTGGACGCTCAAGAAGATGGAATACTACGGCTGCTATCCCAAGTCGCTGGCGGCCGATGACCCCTGCTATTCCAGCTGCTTCGTGTCCAACCTGGGCAGCATCAAGATGAATGCCGATTACCACCATCTCTTCGAGTGGGGCAATATCTCCTTCTTCATGGTTATCGGCGAGAAGAAGATGCGGCCGTTCTGGAAGGAAGACGGCACCTATGAGATGCGCAACACCATCAAGCTGGGCCTTACTGTGGACGAGCGCATCGCCGATGGCTATTACTTTGCCAAGACCCTGCGCCTGGTACGGCACATCTTTGCCCATCCCGAGCTGCTGGACCTGCCGGCGGCAAGCCCTATCGAAATTGAATAATTATGCGTTTTAACCTGGAAAATATTAAGACACCCTGGCTGGGGAGCTATGGCGATGTCCCCTTCCACCTGGAATACAGCGACAAGTCCATGTCCGGCGCCGTGATGGAAATGGCAGACAGCCAGCCGGATTTCCCCGCCCTCACCTTCATGGGCCGATCCATCCCCTACAAGGAGATGGTGGCCGAAATCGACCGCGTGGCCCGCGCTTTCTATGCCCTGGGCGTACGGCAGGGCCAGCGCGTACTGGTATGCCTGCCCAACGTACCGCAGGCCATCTACTGCCTGTACGGACTGAACCGGATCGGGGCCGTGGCCTCCATGGTGCACCCCTTGTCGGCCGTTGCAGAGATTGCTTTCTTCCTCAACGAGGCCAACTGCGACATAGCCGTAACCCTGGACCAGTTCTATGCCAAATTCCTGGAAGTGAAGCAGCTGCGCCCCATCGGCAAGCTCATCATCGCCCGGGTGTCCGAAGAACTCCCCTTCCCGCTTTCCATCGGCCAGAAACTCCTTACGGAGCGGAAATTCCCCAAAGTGGTGGAGGACGGCAGCGTGCTGCTCTGGAAGCACTTCATAGCCGCGGGCGAAGGCGCCAAGGATACCGTTTACCCGGATAAGGACCCGCTTACGGAAGCCGTTGTGCTTTTCTCCGGCGGCACCACCGGCACCACCAAGGGCATCATGCTCAGCGACCTCAATTTCAACGCCCTGGCCCGCCAGACGGAGGCCATGTGCCACGAACCTGTGCGCCACGGCAAGATGCTGGCGGCCATGCCGGTCTTCCACGGATTCGGCCTGGGCGTATGCATCCATACCGTGCTGGTGTGCGGTGCCACGGCCATCCTGGTACCCCGCTTCAATGTGAAGAGTTACGCCAAGCTCATCCGGAAAACCCAGCCCAACTTCATCGCCGGCGTGCCCACCCTCTTCGAGGCCATCACCCGCAACCGCTACTTGGACGGGGCCGATTTGAGCTGCCTGCGAGGCGTTTTCTCCGGCGGAGACTCCCTCACCATAGAGCTTAAGAAGAAGTTCGACCAGTTCCTCGCCGACCACAAGGCCACCATCCGCGTCCGCGAGGGTTACGGCACCACCGAATGTGTGACGGCATCCTGCCTCACTCCCTACAACAAGGAGAAGGAAGGGAGTATCGGCCTACCCTATCCGGACACCTATTACCAGATCTGCCGTCCCGGCACCGTTGAGGAAGTTCCTTACGGCGAGGAAGGAGAGATCTGCCTCACCGGACCGTCCATGATGCTGGGCTATATCAACCACGAGGAAGAGAACGCGCAGACTCTGCGCAAGCATGCCGACGGCCATGTGTGGCTCCATACCGGAGACCTGGGCATGATGGACGAAGAAGGTTTCATCTTCTTCCGCCAGCGCATCAAACGCATGATTGTGACAAGCGGCTACAATGTGTATCCTTCCCAGGTGGAGAACATCCTGGAAGGCCATCCCGCCGTGCAGAGAAGCTGCGTGATAGGGGTTCCGGATCCGCTGAAGATGCAGGTGGTGAAAGCTTTCATCGTGCTCAAGGATGGAGTGGAAGACACGCCCCAGGTGAGGGCCAGCATAGAGGAGCATTGCCGCAAACACATTGCCAGGTATGCCATGCCCCGGCAGTGGGAATACAGGGACTCCCTCCCTACCACCCTGGTGGGCAAGGTGGCCTACACGAAGTTGCAATAAAGATTTGGATTTCCCAAAGAATAATACTATCTTTGCGGTCCAAAATTGTTAACAATTATTTTTTACGTAAAATGAAGAAAGGAATCCATCCCGAAACCTACCGTCTTGTAGCTTTCAAGGATATGTCAAATGACACCGTGTTCATCACGCGTTCCTGCGCCCCTTCCAAGGAAACCCTTACCGTGGAAGGCGTCGAGTACCCGCTGGTGAAGCTGGAGATTTCCAACACTTCCCACCCGTTCTACACGGGTAAGGTGAAGCTGGTGGATACCGCCGGTCGTGTGGATATGTTCTATCAGAGATACAAGAGCCGCAAGAAATAAGTTCTGCGCTTAAAAGGTTAAACAACCGGTCACCCAAGGGGTTGGCCGGTTGTTTTTTTCCTGTCGCGGAATTCCGCCGTGGCGGTGAAGAAGGCGTCGCCGCTGGAATTGAGCGCCGTTTCCACGGAATCCTGGACTACGCCGATGATAAAGCCCACGGCCACGGCCTGCATGGCCACGTCGTTCCCTATTCCCAGGAAAGAGCAGGCCATGGGGATGAGCAGGAGCGACCCTCCGGCCACACCGGAAGCGCCGCAGGCCCCCAGGGTGGAGATGACGCTGAGCAGCAGGGCGCTTACGAAACTCACCTCTACGCCCACCGTATGGGCCACGGCCATGGTCATCACCGTAATGGTAACGGCCGCGCCGTTCATATTGATGGTGGCGCCCAGCGGAATGCTCACGGAATAGAAATCCTCGTCCAGCCCCAGCTTTTTACAAAGGGCCATGTTGATGGGGATGTTGGCGGCCGATGAACGGGTAAAGAATGCCTGGAGTCCGCTCTCCTTGAGGCAGGTCCACAGCAGCGGATAGGGATTTTTCCGGGTGGCGACAAAAGACCACAAGGGATTGAGCAGCAGCGTGTTGAAAAGCATACAGCCCACCAGCAGCAGGATGAGTCTCCCATAGGTGGTAAAGATCTCCAGCCCGCTTTCCGACACGGCCGAAAACACCAGGCCCAGGATGCCGAAAGGCGCGAACTGGATAACCCATCTCACCACCAGCGCCATCACATCGGCCAGGTCCGATATCATCCTGATGGTCCCCTGCGAGGCCAGTTTCTTAAGGCCCAGTCCCAGCAGGACGGACCAGAAGAGGA
>JAEEQF010000174.1 GCA_016285175.1 Bacteroidales bacterium | reverse complement strand
GAATAAGTCTTGGTGATAAGCGGGCTGTCGCCCCTCACAAGCGCCGTGAAACGCTCCAACGGGATAAGGTCCCCATAGGCAAAGGGCACGTTAGGATTCGCCACGGCAATGCGCTCCCGGGCCACTTCCAGGGCCGCTACGGAGCAGTCTACCGAGGTTCCCAGGGATACCATCCCGTCCACCGGCTCCGACACCTGCACCATAGCCACATCGCAGGGCAGCGCCCCCGTGCGGTACATCAGCTGACTCTCAAAGAGGTTGGCGGGAATGTAATCGGCCAGTCCCTCCCCCACATAGGCGCGCACATTGGGGCCCACGAAGAAGCCCTGGTCAAAGAAGCGGCCTCCTGCGGCATAGGGCGCCGGACCTTCCGTATGGAAATGATGGAAATGCAAGTCCTTCAAATCCTCCCGAGCGCACAGCGCCTCAATGAGGATGTGCGGAACGCTGGCGATGCTGGAGAGGTGGATATGGTCCCCGCTCCGCACCACACGCACGGCCTCCTGGGCCGATATGAAAGGCTTCGTGCTCATATGGAGTGGCAAAGATAGTTATATTCTTTGTATATTTGCAGGTCAAACAGTGAATATTATGCATACACGCGAAGAAAAGATACAGGCTTTCGGCCGATTGCTGGATATTATGGACCAGCTCCGGGAAAAATGCCCCTGGAACGCCGAACAGACTTTCGAATCCATCCGGCGCCTCACGGAAGAGGAGGTCTATGAACTCAGCGACGCCATCATGGCCGGAGACCGCCAGGCCACGGCCAAGGAGATTGGAGACCTGCTGTATCACATGGTGTTCTATGCCCGGATCGGCCAGGAAGAAGGCGCCTTTGACATTGCCGACAGCATCAACAAGATCTGCGACAAGATGGTCTTCCGCCACCCCCACGTCTTTGGCCCGGAGGCCGGGAAAGAGACTACCGCCAAGGAGATAGCCGATACCTGGGAACTGGTGAAAGCCAAGGAAAAAGGCGGCAACAAACGCGTGATGTCCGGTATTCCGCAGGCCATGCCGGCCCTGCTGAAGGCCCTGGCCATGCAGGAAAAAGCCCGCGGCTGCGGCTTCGACTGGGAAAAGAAGGAAGACGTCTGGAACAAGGTCCAGGAGGAGGTGGGAGAGGTGAACGAAGCCTGCGAAAGTGCCGATCCCGCCAAGATTGAAGGCGAGTTCGGAGATCTCCTTTTCACGGTGATTAACGCAGCCCGCCTCTATGGCGTGGATCCGGAAGTGGCCCTGAACCGCAGCAGCGAAAAGTTCCGCCGCCGCTTCACCTACCTGGAGGAACAGACTCTCCGGAAAGGCCTCAGATTCAGCGACCTCAGCCTTGCCCAGATGGATGCCGTCTGGGACGAGGCCAAGGCCAAAGGCCTGTAATCGTATACAGACAGAGCCTTTACTTAATCAGGTTACCCAGGATGGAGCGGGTGAGCTCCTTGGTGAGGGTGTTGGTAGCACTGCGGGTGGCTTTGGTAACCGCCTTCTTGCCCGTGGAAGTGGTGCTCTTCTTCTTGGTACCGGTGATCTTGCCGGTAACGGCATCGGCCGCAGCGGCGGCGGCAACGCCCGTAACGGCGGTTATCACGCTCTTAAGCACCTTGGAAGCGATGCTGTTCTTGGCTTTCTTGGCACGCTCTTTCTCCAGCTTTTCCTGTTCTTTGGCCACACGGGCGGCTTCCCTTTCCGCCTCCTTGGCCAGGCGGGCCTGCTCCTTGGCTTCTATGGCAGCCTGCTTGGCCTCCTCTATCCGCTGGCGCTCGGCGGCTTCCTCGGCCTCGATGGCGGCCTTCTGCTTTTCGGCCTCCTGGGTGGCGGCTACAATAATCTCGTAGGCACTCTCCCTGTCGATGGGATGGTCGTACCGGCCATAGAGACGGCTGCGCTTGATTAGTTCGGCCCGCTGGTCCTCCGTGATGGCGCCGATCTGGCTCAGGGGGAACAGGATCTTGGCGCGCTCCACGATGGCGGGCGTACCCTTTTCGTCCAGGAAGGATACCAGGGCCTCGCCGGTTCCCAGTTCCAGCAGCGTATCGTAGGTGTTGAAGGAAGGGTTGGCGCGGAAGGTTTCGGCCGCCACTTTCACGGCCTTCTGGTCCTTGGGGGTATACGCACGCAAGGCATGCTGGACGCGGTTACCCAGCTGGCCCAGGATGTCGGACGGGATGTCCGTGGGACTCTGGGTAACGAAATAGATACCCACACCCTTGGAACGGATGAGACGGATAACCTGCTCGATCTTGTCCGTGAGGGCCTTGGAAGTACCTTCGAAGAGCATATGGGCTTCGTCGAAGAAGAACACCAGCTTGGGCAGGTCCATATCGCCCACTTCCGGCAGGGTGGCATACAGCTCGCTGAGCAGCCACAGCAGGAAGGTGGAATAGAGCTTGGGCTGGAGCATGAGGCGGTCTGCCGCCAGCACGTTCATGATGCCCTTTCCGCCCTCGCACTGCAGGAGGTCGTAAATGTCGAAGTCCGGCTCGCCGAAGAACTTCTCCGCCCCCTGGTTCTCCAGGGCCAGCAGCGCCCGCTGGATGGCGCCGATGGAGGCCGATGTCACATAACCGTACTGGGTGGTATATTCCGCGGCGTTCTGTCCCACGAAGTTAAGCATGGCCCTCAGGTCCTTGAGGTCTATGAGCAGCAGGCCGTTGTCATCGGCAATCTTGAAGACGATGTTAAGGACGCCGGTCTGCGTTTCGTTGAGGTCCATCAGGCGGCCCAGCATCTCCGGTCCCATGCGGGAAATGGTGGAGCGCATGGGATGCCCCTGCTCCCCGTAAACGTCAAAGAAACGCACGGGGCAGCTCTGGAACTGCGGGTTCTCTATGCCGAACTCCG
>JAEEQF010000173.1 GCA_016285175.1 Bacteroidales bacterium | reverse complement strand
CGAGATTGATGCGGACAAGCAGTGGAATCATCCGGCGGTTGCAGGTGCGATACGCCGAGCGATTCGCCTCGCCGTGGAAGATCTCTATGATGCCACTTCGTGCCTGGTTTCCCAGGCGGAGCGCTGGCAGGTTGACACCTCCAAGATCATCATCGGCGGAGGCAGCGCCGGTGCCATCAACAGCATCAATGCCGAATATCTCCGCTGCAATGGTGATGAATTGGCCATCAAACACTTGCCGGTGGGCTTCCGTTATGCCGGCGTTGTCGGCGGTGCCTGTTCCGTATGGGTGGATGGCATGGGAGAACTCTCCTGGGCGTCCAAGCCCTGCCCGGTGGCCATGTTCCACGGCAGCGCTGACCCCACCGTCAAATATGGCTGGCTGGATTTGGATAAAGCAGGCAGTCGTATGGCTGGAGCTTCCGTGATAGCCGAGAGCCTCAAGGAGCAGCAGGTTCCTTATCTCCTTTACACTGGCCAGGGCTATGACCATGTCCTTTCCGGCATTCCGTTCGAGAGCTACGGGTACGAAATCCTGGGCTTTATCCATCGCGTAATCCTGGGTGGAGAAAAGCTGGCCATTGAAGTGGGGGAGACCGACTATAAAGGCCCCAAGAACCTCATCCGCTACTGGATGGAATCCATGGGCATGACCGAGGAACAGGTCCGTGCGGCTATTGCCGATGCCTTGGCCGCCCAGGCTGCCCGCACCAAAGGCCTTGAACAAATGGAACATAGGAAATAAGCGATGAAAAGACTCTTGACAGCCATCCTTCTTGCGTCGATGCTGGTTAATCTGCATGCCCAGAGCCCGAAACTGACGCGGGAGAACATCCCGGAAATCGTATCGGCCATGACCCCCGAAGAGAAAGTGGATCTGGTGGTGGGCTGTGGCGCAGGCTGGGGCAATCCCGACGCCAAGTTCCTGGGAACGGCCGGCTGGACAAAAGCCATTCCCAGGCTGGGGATTCCTTCCATTTACTTCGCTGACGGGCCTCAGGGCGTGAACATGTCCCAGACCCGGGAGTATGATACGGCCGACTACAGCTGCACCTTCTTCCTCTCCGGTTCTACCCTGGCCTCTTCTTGGGATACGGAGGCGGCTCAGGCTATCGGCCAGGCCATCGGCCATGAACTGAAGGAACGGGGCCTAGACGTGATCCTGGGCCCTGGCATGAACCTTCACCGGAACATTCTATGCGGCCGTAATCAGGAGTATTTCTCGGAAGATCCGCTGCTTTCCGGCAAAATGGCGGCGGCGTGGATTCGCGGTGCCCAGTCCAACGGAATTGCTACTTCGCTCAAGCATTTCGCCGTCAACAACCAGGAGACCAACCGCAAGGAAAACGATTCCCGTGTAGGGATGCGGGCCCTTCGGGAACTCTATCTCAAAGGTTTTGAGATTGCCGTGAAAGAGGGGCGGCCCTGGACCGTCATGGGTGCGTACAATTATGTCAACGGTGTCCATGCCTGTGAAAATGAGTGGCTCCTGACGGATGTTCTCCGCGACGAATGGGGCTGGCACGGCGTTGTGATGAGCGACTGGGACGGCGTGGTCCGGCAGGCCGATGCCGTATCGGCCGGCTGCGAGCTCATCGAGCCTGGTACGGACGCGGACCGTGAAGTGCTTCTGGCGGCACTGAAAGAGGGCTCCTTGCCAATGGAAGCCATGGACCGGAATGTCCGGAACATCCTGGAACTGGTGGTGAAATGCCCCAGCTTCAAAGGATATGAATACAGCAATGACATTGACCGCAAAAAACATCAAAAGCTGTTAAGGCGTGTTGCCGCAGAATCCATGGTCCTTTTGAAAAATGAAGGGGACGTGCTGCCCCTGAAACCTGGCTCCGTGGGCCTGTACGGCGTTTCTTCATACGATCTTATCCCTGCCAACATGGGTGTGAACGGCGTCAATAACGGCGTGTATCATGTTTCACTGGTGCAGGGGCTTCGGGAAGCCGGATTCACGGTATGCCCATCCGTCCTCCGGGAATATACCACCTATATTGCAGCTGAGAAAGAAAAGATAGCAGCAGCCTATCCACCTCTGTATAAGCAGTTTTTCCGCTATCCGCGCCCGGAAGAAATCATTCCCGGAACGGAGGAAACGCCTGCAGAGAGCGTCGGCGCACTTACTTTGGATCTGGGACTGAAACAGCGCTCCGGTACGTCCAGACTGTCGCTGAAAAAGCAGGCAGAAGTCAATGCGGCCGCTATTATTACCCTGGCACGGGGCACCGGAGAGGCCTTCGACCGTACTGCTTCCGAGTTTGAGTTAACATCGTCAGAGAAAATGCTGATAGATTCTCTGTCAGCTGTTTATCATGATTCAGGCAAACCGGTAATCGTCCTCCTGAATGTTCCCTCACCCATTGAAACCGTTTCCTGGAGAGATAAAGTGGATGCCATCCTTCTGGTGGGACAACCCGGTGAAAGAGCCGGAGAAAGCATTGCCGATGCCCTTACCGGTGCAGTTGCTCCTTCCGGCCGCCTGGCTGACACCTGGCCCATCAATTATGGCGATGCCCCTGCCGACAAGAATTTCCCTTCGGAGGTGGGGCAGGACTTGAAAAGCCTGATTACGCCCCGTGCTTCCCGCGAAGGCAGGGAACTGGTCCGCAACATCGATTATACGGACTACGAAGAAGGCATCTACGTAGGATACCGCTACTTTACTACTTCCATGACGGATGTCGCCTATCCCTTTGGATATGGCCTTTCGTATACTTTCTTCAACTATGAAAAAGCCTCGGTGGAGGCTTCTGCGGACGGCTTCGTGGCCCGGGTCAGTGTCCGGAATACCGGCTCCAGGCCGGGCCGCGAAGTGGTGCAGTTATATGTATCGGCTCCTTCCGGCGGTCTGGACAAGCCTTGT
>JAEEQF010000172.1 GCA_016285175.1 Bacteroidales bacterium | reverse complement strand
ACGGAAAATTCCTCTATGCGAGCCTCCGCCTGCAGAATGACGGCATAGCCATTTTCGGGGTGGAAGCGGACGGAACGCTGAAAGAAGTGGGTTATCAGCACACCGGTCCTCATCCCCGTAACTTTACCATTACTAAGGATCTGGCCATCGTAGCCTGCCGGGACAGCGACGAGATAGAAATCTATAAACGGGATCCTTCAACAGGTCTTCTCACAGACACGGGCCGACGAATCACTCTCCCCAAGCCTGTCTTTGTATCATTACAAGAGGACTAATCCCGCCTGCCTTCAGGACCAAAATTGCAGAAATCCGGTCCTGTGGGTGGGCGATAGCCCGTGGACAGGACCGGAATATAAGAAAAACCGTCCTGGCGGTGGGCCGGGACGGTAAATGCCGAAAACAGCGTTGAGCCTATTCCAACTTGCCTTCCTGCAGGGTGTCGTACTGCAGGCGGTGGCGGAAGATATCGATGGCGGTGTAGATGGCGCTCATCATGGAACGGGGATCGGCCTCGTCCCTGCCGGCCATTTCGTAGGCCGTGCCGTGGTCCGGGGAAGTACGCACCACGGGCAGTCCGGCGGTGAAGTTCACTCCGTCGGCAAAGGCGATGGCCTTGAAGGGGGCCAGGCCCTGGTCGTGATACATGGCCAGCGTGGCGTCGAAGCGGCCGTAATTGCCCAGGCTGAAGAATCCGTCGGGGGAGTACGGCCCAAAGGCCTGGATGCCTTCCCGGGTGGCTTCCTGCACGGCGGGGAGGATGATACTCTGCTCTTCGTCGCCCAGCAGGCCGCCGTCTCCGCAGTGCGGATTCAGGCCCAGGACGGCGATCTTGGGATCCGGAATGCCGAAGTCCCGCTCCAGCGAAGCCTTCATGATGCGGAGCTTGCCCAGGATCTTTTCCTGGGTGATACTCCTGGGAACGTCCCTGAGGGGAATGTGACCGGTGACAACGCCCACCTTGAGCTGCTCGCTCACCATGATCATGGTAACGTCTTCCGTACCGAACTCCTGCTGCAGGTATTCCGTGTGGCCGGTGTTGGAGAAGCCTTCCGCATTCATCGCCCGCTTGTTGATGGGAGCGGTGACCAGCACGTCTATCTGGCCGGCCTTGAGGTCCTTCACCGCAGCCTTAAGGGCCGATATGGCGCTCTTGGCGGCTTCCGGCGTGGACTGCCCCGGCTCTGCGTACACATTGTCCGGCAGGCAGTTCACCAGGTTGATTTTCCGCTGCTTTGCATCGGCCGCCGACGGAATTACATTGATGTCCAGCTGCTCGATGTTGTGCAGGGTTTTGCGGTAGAAGCCCATCAGTTTGGAAGACCCGTACACAACGGGTGTAAAGGAATCCAGGATCCGCGGATCTGCGAGGGACTTGATAATAACTTCGTATCCAATGCCGTTGCTGTCACCCTGAGTGATGCCGACGACCAGTTTAGGTAAGCTCATAACAGTGTTTGTTGTTCTTGTATGTATCCGGTATCCTCCGGGAGGTCCGGGGCATGGTATGCGGCGACGGCCAGTGCGTCGCAGCGTTCGTTTTCGGGGTGCCCGGCGTGCCCCTTGATCCAATGGAAGGCCACGCGGTGGCGGCTGTACGCTTCCATGAAACGCAGCCACAAGTCCACGTTTTTCTTCTTTTTGAATCCTGTCCGCTTCCAGTCCTCCAGCCAGCCTTCGTTGATGGCTTTTACAACATACGACGAATCGCTTATCACATGCACCTCCGCATTATCCCAGCGGATCTGCTCCAGTCCCACGATGACGGCCAGCAGCTCCATCCGGTTGTTGGTGGTGCAGGCAAAGCCGCCGGAAAGCTCCTTTTCGTGCTTTCCGCAGCGGAGCACGATCCCGTAGCCTCCGGGCCCGGGGTTTCCGCTGGCGGCGCCATCCGTGTAAAGGTATATGGGCGGTCTTTCAGTAGACATAGACTTACAAATATAACAATAATTTTGCGGATGAAGGAGAAAAACGCTATTTTTGTGAATCATGAATATATTGGTTACAGGGGCTTGCGGACAGCTGGGAACAAGTATCCGGAAACTGGCGGAACGGCAGAAGACCAACCGTTTCATTTTCACGGACGTGGCTTCGCGTCCCGGCAGTGATATTGTGTATCTGGATATTACCAACCAGGATGCCGTACGCCTGCTCTGCGGGTCGGAGAAGGTGGACCT
The DNA here is from genome assembly GCA_016285175.1 of Bacteroidales bacterium. Lineage (GTDB taxonomy): Bacteria > Bacteroidota > Bacteroidia > Bacteroidales > UBA932 > Cryptobacteroides. Next base: position 716 of record JAEEQF010000172.1, on the reverse strand, counting down.
CATCGTAAACTGCGCCGGATATACCAATGTGGAGAAGGCCGAAGAGGATATGGCCCTTTGCAAGTTGCTCAATGCCGATGCTCCGGGTATCCTCGCCGCCGTGGCCGCAGAGCGCGGCGCAACCCTTATCCATATTTCTACGGATTACGTGTTCGGGGGCGATATCCCCATCCCGCTCAAGGAAAGCTTTCCCACCCAGCCTGCCGGCGTGTATGCCGCCACAAAGCTGCAGGGAGAAAAGGCCGTGCAGGACTCCGGCTGCAAATACCTCATTATCCGATCGGCCTGGCTGTACAGCGCCTACGGGAAGAATTTCCTCAAAACCATGCGGCAGCTCACGGCGGAACGCCAGGAAGTGAAGGTGGTCTATGACCAGGTGGGGTCACCCACATGGGCAGGGGACCTGGCAGCGTTTATCCTGCACATTATCAACACCAGGCAGCTTGGCAAGACAGGCATTTATCATTATTCCAATGAGGGCGTCTGTTCCTGGTACGACTTTGCCTGCGCCATCCGGGACCTTTCCGGCACGCCGGGCAGGATAGTGCCCTGTTACAGCAGGGATTTTCCCAGCAAGGTCCATCGGCCGGCCTATTCCGTATTGGACAAAGGCAAGGTGAAGGAAACTTTCGGCATCCGGGTGCCCCATTGGTACGCTTCCCTCAAGAAATGCCTAGAAGAAGATTTTTAAATTGGAGATTATGCAGTATTTGGAT
>JAEEQF010000046.1 GCA_016285175.1 Bacteroidales bacterium | reverse complement strand
TTATGGGATGGGGGGCAGCCAGTTGGCTTTGTGGGGAGAGAATGTGTGCGGCTAGCCTTATAGGGCAGAATATGGCAGGCGGGTCTGGCAGGGCCGATGGCGCAGGATGTGACCGAGAGGGCATTATGGGAAAAGGGGATTGTCTGATGAGGGGAATCCCGCAGAAAATGTGTACATTTGTGAGAAACAATGGTTGATGATAGAAAGAATGAAGACGGTTATTTCAAGAATAACGGAGTGTACGCTGACGGCAATACTGCTGGCGGCCTGTGACATGCTGGTGGAACCGCCTCAGGGACTGGAGATTCCCTCATCGGCGCCGCAGGACAACATTGTCGAATACCAAGGTTATGTGACCTCTTACAATACCCGGACGCTCATTCCCAACTGGGTGGCGTATGAACTGACGGAAGAGGAAACCCACGGAGAGGCCACCCGGGACGAGAAAGAGTTCTCCATGGACTTCAACTTCAAGGGGAAGCAGGCCCGGCGGGAGGACTATTTCCGCAGCGGATGGACCAGGGGGCACATGGCGCCGGCGGGAGACTTTTTCTGGAGCGACGAGGCCATGTCGGAGACTTTCTATTTCCTCAATATCTGCCCGCAGAAAGAGGAACTCAACAACAAGGACTGGCAGTATCTGGAGAAACAGGTACGCCGATGGGCGCGCCAGTATGGCCGCGTGTGGGTGGTTTCCGGGCCCATTATCGGAGACAATAAGTACGGGACCATCGGCCCGGACCATGTGGTGGTGCCGGATGCCTTCTTTAAGGTGGCGCTGGTGCATGACGGCTCCCGCTACCAGGCCGTGGCGTTTGTGATGCAGAACGATGCCAACCGCTACTATCTGGAGAAATGCGCCCTGTCCGTGGACGACTTGGAGCTGCTCACCGGGCTGGATTTTTATCCCGCCCTTCCGGACAATCTGGAAGAATATGTGGAGGCGGCCTATGATCCGTCGGTCTGGGGGCTTCGCCAATAGAGTTTTTTTGACTATCTTTGTAGATACTGACAACTAATAACCCCTTATATGAAAAACAAGATCCTGGAAAAATTCAAAACCCTCTTCGGGGAGGACGGAACGCTCTATATGTCTTCCGGCCGCATCAACCTTATCGGCGAACACACGGACTATAATGGCGGTTATGTGTTCCCGGGTGCCATCAACTTCGGCATCATGGCGGCCATCATGCCCAACGGAACAGATAAAGTGAAGGTCTTTTCCATTGATTTTGACGAATTTGTGGAGTTCGGCCTGCAGGAAGAGGACAAACCTAATCAGCAGTGGGCCCGCTATATCTTCGGCGTCTGCCGGGAAACCATCAAGCGGGGTGGAAAGGTGGGCGGTTTCAACGCCGTCTTTGCCGGTGACGTGCCGCTTGGCGCCGGCCTCAGCTCTTCCGCGGCCCTGGAAAGCGTCTTTGCCTATGCCCTCAATGAAATCAACGGCAACGGCATAGAGAAATTCGAATTGGCCAAGATCGGCCAGAGCACGGAGCACAACTACTGCGGCGTCAAGTGCGGCATCATGGACCAGTTCGCCTCCATTTTCGGCAAGGAGGGGTCCCTGATCCGCCTCAACTGCAAAACCGGTGAGTACAAGTACTTCCCCTTCCATCCCAAGGGTTACAAACTGGTGCTGCTGGACACCTGCGTCAAGCACGAACTGGCTTCCAGCGCGTACAACAAGCGCCGGGAGTCCTGCGAGCGGGCGGCCGCGGCCATCAAGAAGAACCATCCGGAAGTGGACTTCCTCTCCGACGCCAACCGGCTTTGGCTGGACGAGGTCCGGGACCAGATTACCCAGGAGGATTTCCTCCGGGCCGAATACGTAATCGGCGAGGTGCAGCGTGTGCTGGACGTGTGCGACGCCCTGGAGCGGGACGACTATGAGACCGTGGGCGAAATGATGTACCAGACCCATTTCGGCCTCAGCCGCCTGTACGAGGTGTCCTGCGAAGAACTGGATTTCCTTAACAAACTGGCCCGCAAGTGCGATGTAACCGGTTCCCGCGTAATGGGCGGCGGCTTTGGCGGCTGCACCATCAACCTGGTGAAGGAAGAACTGTACGATGGCTTCATCGCCGCGGCCAAGGAGCAGTTTGCCCAGCGCTTCGGCCACGAACCCAAGGTGTATAATGTGGTCATCAGCGATGGTGCCCGCAAGCTGTAGCCATTGCCACCGCACCACGCAGGTGGAAACGGTGGAACGCATCAATACCGTCCAGGATCCGGAACTCAAGGCCCGGGTCCGGGACGGTTCCCTCTTTGTATGGGAGTGCCCGTACTGCGGAACCCGGAACCTCCTGAAATACCAGACTTTATATCACGACCCGGAGGCCCGGCTCATGCTGTGGCTGCTTCCGGACGGGCAGGAGGCGCCCCGGGAGGTGGAGGAGGCCGTGAAAGAGCTGGACGGCTATACCCTCCGCCGTGTACGGGAAGTGGGAGACCTGGTGGAGAAGGTGAATATCCACGAGGCCGGCCTGGACGACGTGGCCATGGAAATGTGCAAATGGGTAACCTGCCGGGAACTGAGTGCCAAAAACCCGGAGATGATGGATGCCAAACTGCGCTTCCTAAGGATGGAAGGTCCGGATAATGAAATAGTTATGGCTTTCCCGCTAAACGGGCAGATGCAGGTGGTGAACCTGGGATTCAACGTATATGAAGACGCCCGGGGCATCCTGGGCCGGAACCCCTCCATCCGTCCGGAACCGGGCTTTGCCCAGGTGGATGCGGCCTGGCTCAATACCTTCTTCCGCTAAATGTCAAAGCTGAATATCATGCTCACGCTGAAGGGTTTCCCTTCGGCCACCTTGCTGTACCAGGAGCCGCCCAGATAGGAGAAGGACACGCCCACGGAGCCGTCGAAATTGATAAAGAACAGATGGCCGATCCGGGCCGATAAATCCGCGCCGGCGCTCCAGAGGTTGCCAACCTGGAACCCGGTGAAGTCAAAATGCGGCGTGAGCAGGAAATTCTTGATATAGGTCACGGGGCCCAGGGAAAGGTCTCCCACATAGATGGGGATGGCATAATCGGCCGTCACGCGGAACTGCGTGGCGCTTTCGTGGGCAACCAGCGCTGCGGCCGCCCCGGAAAAACCGCGCGGCAAAACGCTGGCGTACATCTCCCCAAACAGGGAATCCTTCCTGTTGATCTGCTGCTGGTAGATACCGGTGAGCCGGAGCCCCTGCGGCAGAGAGAATCCGGGCAGATAGCCGTATCCGTACAGGTAAAAGTTGGGGGAGTACATCTTGGAAAGGCCCGGCCGGAAGCTGAAGCCCGTTTCCAGGCCCACGCCCAGGCGGGGATATATGGCCGATCGGGCCACCGGCAGCATCCAGTAGCCCCGCATGGAAGCCGTCAGGCGCTGGATGGGCGTATTGACACCTTCTTCATGGCCGGACAGGTAATACCAGGTGGGAAGGCCGGAGAAAAAAAGTTTCGGAATGCTCCAGATGGCTTTTCTGCTGGAATAAGCGCTGTTGGACAGGGTATAGGACAGCTTGGGAACGAAGCCGGCCAGCAGGCCGCCCTTGTTGAAGCGCAGGGGGATATAGGTACTTAACCGGACCGAATAGAGCGGATCCCGCCTAAGATAGGAATCGGCGGAAAGGCTTGTGGCGGAGGGGCTGTCGTATTGGTTCAGATAGTACTGCCTGGCATAACTGCCGCCCAGGTCAAACATAGCTTCAAAAACGGGATACAGCCCGGTGTAGCTGAGTTTTCCGTGCAGGGAATGCATCCAGGGACCGCCCTTCTCCACGTCCGGATGGGCGCTGTATCCCACATAGCCGGACACGGTGGCCAGGCTGTTCTGGAAGAAGCCCGTAAGGCCCAGGGAAGCCGTTTCGTAGGAGAGGTCCATACTCTCCGATTCAATGGCGTCGTAATTCACATAGAAGGGCAGCCAGGTGTGGAAACGCAGGGGATGGAGCAGCTTGCTGTAAGGTTTGGGGGCCGATATTTCCACCGCCTCGTCCTCCCGCGGAACGGGGCCCAGCGCCCTTTCCTGGGCCGCCAGCGCGTCTTCCATGGGATAGGTGTGGACATCGGCAAACTGCACCTCGCGGAGCTGCAGGGCATCCAGCGGAGTGCGGAAAAGCATGGTACCGTCCAGCGTCTGCGCCACGTAATAGAGGAATCCGTTATCCTCCGCCGCGTCCGTGAGTCCGTATCGGGCCGATGTAATCTGGACCAGCCGTCCGTCTTCCGGGTAATACCGGTACAGCTCATTGGAACCGTCCCGGTCCGAAATCCATTCCAGGCAGGTCTCGTCCCCGCAAAGATTCACCGCCTTCTGGAAGCTGGGCTCCAGGACGGTGCTCCACTGCCCATCGGCCATTTTATACAGGCCGTACCCTTTCTCGGAGATGCCGAAAGTATAAAAGCTCCCTTCCGTCCCCCAGGTGGCCTCCGTGGCCTGTATTCCGTCCGGAACGCGGATCCGCTGCAGCACGGAGCCGTCCATGGCGCTGAGAACCGTAAGATAACTGCCGCCGTCCCAGGGATATTCCACCGTGAGTACGCGGAGCCCGTCGGCCGATGGCCTGGGGTTGTAGAGGCGGCCCTCCCGGCTCAGATCCACTATCTTGTTCCTGGCGGCATCGTAATAGCGGATGAGGGAGCGGTGGGAGAGTTCCCAGCGGATATCGGCCACGGTTTCGGCCCAGTACAGGCGCAGGAAGTTTTCGTCCTTCCACAGGGCCAGGACATTGTTGGCCATGGGGGCGATGATGTCTTCCTTCCCATCCCGGATGGTCACCAGTTCCTTTCCCCTGGCGTCATCGTCCCTCAGGAGGAAGAGGGCCTCTCCCAGGAAGGTGGTGGAGGAATAGGAGCGCGGAAGGCGGCCGGCGCGGGTAAGCTGTTCCTGCGGAATGAAAGGTTTCCGGGCCTCCGCCTCCTGCCGCCATTGCTGGTTCAGGCCCTGTAGAACATCGTTAAATGTTTCCTTAAACGGCTTCCCGGAGCGTTCGGCAGCCGTTTTCATCATGTTCCGCTGCGTAAAGCTGAAAGGCTTTTTGCGGGAGCGCGCCAGAAAATCGGCCGTGAAAAGGGGGTAGTCGTAGAAATACCGGATACCGCCGATGGTGATGTATCCCAGCGTATAATAATCCGGCGTAAAATGCTTGTAGGAACCGTAGCGCCAGCGGTCCCAGGAGCGGAAATCCCCCTGGTCCAGGGCCACGCGGTAGTAGTCCAGGAAATCGGCCGTGCGGGCGCGGGTGCCATAGCCGAAACCCGTTTCCACGGCAACGGCGTCTCCTTCTGCCAGGCCCAGGTCCAGGTAAAAGAGGAAGCCCAGCGGACTGGCCGCCTCCCCGCTCAGGTAACCCAGATACTTGAGCCAGCCGGTGAAACCTATCTGCAGCTGGGCCTGGTGCCGGGGTTCATGCGTCATGAGCTGGAGATCCCAGGGGACGGGGTTGCCGCCCAGGGGCTCCGGAACGGTATAGAGCTCCATCCGGGACGGCGCCCAGCCCACGGAACCGTTGGAATAGCCGTTGAAGGGATGCAGCACAACGGGCATCTTCTTTCGCCACTGCAGGTCTCCCGGAGTGAGGCCGATGCTGTAGCCGGAAGGCACGCGGAAGCGCTCCAGCAGGCGGGCGTAATTCCGGGCCAGGGAGTCTGTTCCTCGGGGGTAAAGTACCTGATAATGAGGCGTTTCTATGCTGTTCCACTTCAAGTGCCCCGGATCTGTCCCGTTGGTGTAAAACTGAGCCCGGGCGCCTGTGGAAACAAGCACTAGCAAGCCGATAAGCGCTAAAAGACGTCTCATGCGTACAAATCTACAAAAAAAAGAGTACTTTTGCAGTTGTATGAGACGGATTCTTTGTATTTTGGGAGCGGGACTGCTGCTGCTCTCCTGCGGAGGACGGACGGCAAAAACGCCCGCGGAACCGGCCAGGAGGGCCTTTCCGGAAGTGAGTATCCCCGCCATGATGTCCGACGGCCAGGACCGGGTGAATTATATGGTAAACCACCTCTGGGACCGCTTCACGGACACATCGGCCGTGTATTACTGCGATTCCGTCACGGTGAACGGGGTGGAACTGGAGGAGGTGGAGCGCCAGATGGGGCTGTTCACCACCCTGTTGCAAAATGTCTCCCTGCCCAAGGCCAAGGATGCTGTCAGCCACTTTTTCGGCAGGGTGGAGGGCTTTGGAAAACGCTATCCGGAGTCCAACCTGTTCCCCAAGATGTCGGAACTGCTGAACAAGTATCTGTACGACCCTAACTCCCCGCTCCGCTGCGACGACATGTACGGCGTGTATGCCTCCCTGCTTGCCCAGTCCTCCCTTGTGGACGAAGCATACAGGTCCAAATACCGCTACGATGCGGAAATGTGCTCCCGGAACCCCATCGGCTCCGTAGCTACGGATTTCCCGTTTACGGACATCCGGGGCAAGGTGCACACCCTCCACGGCATCCAGGCCGATTATACCCTGCTCATCTTCGGCAATCCGGACTGCAACGCCTGCCGGGAACTCATGGAGAACATGCAGGGTATCCCGCAGGTTACATCGGCCATCGTCCAGGGCCGCCTCAAGGTGGTGGACGTGTTCATAGATCCGGAAATCGAGGAATGGAAGGCACGGGCGGCCAATTTTCCCAAAGACTGGATCTGCGGCTACGACCATCGGCTGGCCATTACGGAACAGCGGATCTACAGCGTCCGCGGCATCCCTTCCCTGTATCTGCTGGACAAGGACAAAAAAATTCTCCTGAAGGACGCCCCTCAGGAGAATGTGCTTGCGTTTTTGGAAAGGCTCTAGTCAAAGACCCAGATAATGGCCTCTTCGTATACCTCGCCGGGCCTCAGCTCCGTGGAGGGGAAGTCGGGCCGGTTGGGGGCGTCCGGGCATTTCTGGCACTCGATGGCCACCCCGTCATAATCCTCATACTCCTTGCTCTTGCCCTTGGGACTGCCCTTGAGCCAGTTTCCGGTATATACCTGTACGGCCGGCTGGGTGGAAAGCACCTCCATGTGGCGTCCGGAAAGGTCTCCCCAGAGCTCTGCAACGGGGGACAGCTGGCCGGGCATGGCGCCGTCCACGAGCCAGCAGTTGTCGTACCCCTTGCCGTATTTGAGCGCGGGGAAATCGGCCTTGATATCCTGGCCCAGCGGCTTGGCCTCCACAAAGTCCATGGGCGTTCCGGCCACGTCGGCGGGCTCGCCTTCGGGGATGAGAGTGCTGTCCGTGGGCAGCCACTGGGAGCAGTTGAGCTCCAGTTTGTGGTTGAGCGCGGTGCCTGAACCCTCTCCGTTCAGGTTCACATAGACATGGTTGGTGAGGTTCACCACCGTGGGGGCGTCGCATTCCGCCGTGAGGATGAGTTTGAGGGAGTTGTCCTCGCCCCAGGTGTAGTGGGCCACGGCCTTCAGGTTGCCGGGGTAGCCTTCCTCTCCGTCTTCGGAGAAATACATGAATTCCACCGAGTTACCATCGATACGGCTTTCCCAGACCTGGTTCATGAAGCCCTTGGGGCCGCCGTGCAGGTGGTTGGGGCCGTTGTTGATGGGAAGGGTGTACTCCTTGCCGTCCAGGGTGAACTTGCCCTTGGCTATACGGTTGGCAAAGCGGCCGGGCACCTTGCCCATGCAGGGGCCGTCCCCAAAGTAGTCCAGGGGATTGGCATAACCCAGGACCACGTCCTCCAGCTTGCCGTTTTTGTCCGGAACCACGATGGAAGTGATGGCGGCGCCTATGTTACACAGTTTTACGTACGCGCCAGAGGCGTTCTTGAGGGTGTAGGAAAGGATTTCCTTTCCATCCGGGGTTGTTCCCTGCAATTCCTTTTTGATATCCATATGCTTATGTTCGTAAATGACAAATTCGAAGCGGTATCCGGTTTCCGGGTCCGTCTTGGTTTCGGAAGTGCTTATGCGCTCCCACACCTCCGGGTCTATCTCCGGGAAAAAGACATCGGCATCTTTTACCTCCGTGTGCACGTGGGTGATGTACAGGCGGTCCATAAGCGGCAGGGCTGCGCGGTATACGGAGGCGCCGCCCATCACGAAGCACTTTTCCGCCCCGGTGGCTTCGGCCTCCTTGAAGGCCTCTTCAAAGGAATACACGCAGGTGGCTTCCGGGATGTCTTCGCCGCCCAGGTTCAGCACGATGTTCTTGCGCCCGGGAAGCGGATGCCGGGGCAGGGAGAAGTAGGTGGTGCGGCCCATGATCACGGGATAGCCGCGGGTGGTGCGCTTGAAATACTGCAAATCCTCCGAAATGTGCCAGGGGAGGTCGTTCTTTACGCCGATGCCCCAGTTGTCGGCCACGGCTACTATTAGACACTTATCCATTTTAAACGGCAACGGGTGCTTTGATGGCAGGCCAGGGATCATAGCCTTCCAGGGTGAAATCTTCGTACTTGAAATCAAAGATGGACTTGACGTCCGGGTTCAGCTTCATCACGGGCAGGGGGCGCGGTTCCCGGGAGAGTTGCAGGGCCACCTGCTCAAAGTGGTTCCGGTAAAGGTGGGTGTCTCCGGTGGTGTGTACGAACTCGCCGGGCTCCAGGCCGGTTACCTGGGCTATCATGAGGGTGAGCAGGGCATAGGATGCGATATTAAAGGGCACTCCCAGGAATACGTCTGCGCTGCGCTGGTATAGCTGGCAGGAGAGTTTCCCTCCGGCCACGTAAAACTGGAACAGGCAGTGGCAGGGCGGCAGGGCCATTTTCTCCACGTCGGCCGGGTTCCAGGCGGTTACCAGCATCCTTCTGGAGTCCGGATTGCGCTTAATTGTGTCGATGACCATTGAAATCTGGTCGATTACCCGTCCGTCGGGAGCGGGCCAATTGCGCCACTGATAACCGTAGACGGGACCCAGATTCCCGTTCTCGTCGGCCCATTCGTCCCAGATGGTTACCCCGTGATCCTGCAGGTATTTCACGTTGGTGTCCCCGGCCAGGAACCACAGCAGCTCGTAGATGATGGATTTCAGGTGAACTTTCTTGGTGGTGAGGAGCGGGAAACCATCGGCCAGGTTGAAGCGCATCTGGTAGCCGAATACGCTCTGGGTACCGGTGCCAGTACGGTCTTCCTTCATGACGCCGTTGGCGCGGATATGTCTTAGCAGGTCCAGGTATTGTTGCATACGACAAATGTAAGGATTTTTTTAAAGAATTCCTTATCTTTGCGTTGGTAACGAACTTGACCTATGGCAGCAAGAGAGAAATTCGGAAGCCGGGCGGCTGTGATAATGGCAATGGCGGGCTCGGCCATCGGCTTGGGAAACATCTGGCGTTTCCCTTATCTGGCCGGTGAGAACGGCGGAGCGGCTTTCATATTCATTTACATTGTCTTTACCCTGCTGCTGTCCCTTCCCATTTTCCTGGCGGAATCGGTGCTGGGGCGGCGCGCGGGCACCAACAGCCGCATGGCCATCTCCTCCCTCATCCCCGGGAAGGCGGGCAAGTGGCTGGGTATGCTCACCGTGATAACCCCGCTGTGGATCGTCTCCTATTATTCCGTGGTGGGCGGCTGGTCGCTGGACTACCTGTTCCAGGCCTGCAAACTCAGCTTTATCCACACGCCCCCGGAGCAGCTCACGGGCTCTTTCGAAGCTTTTATCGGCCGCACCTGGACCCCCCTGGCCTGTCACCTGGGCTTCCTGCTGGTGACGGTGTTCATCGTGGCCTTCGGGGTAAAGGCGGGCATTGAGAAATTCAGCAAGATCTGCATCCCGGTGCTGTTCCTGCTAATTGTGCTCATTACGGTATATTCCCTCTCATTGCCAGGTGCTTCCAAAGGCGTGGAGTATCTGGTGAAACCGGATTTTTCCAAGGTCACGGGGCATACCTTCCTGGATGCGCTGGGGCAGTCGTTCTACTCGCTTTCCCTGGGAATGGGTATCGTCCTCACCTATTCCTCCTATGTGAGCAAGGAGGAGAATCTGATGGTTACGGGTGCAGGTACATCCATCTGCGACCTTCTCTTTGCCTATCTGGCGGGCTTTGCTATTATGCCGGCGGTATTTGCGGCAGGAATCGCCCCTGGAAGCGGCCCCGGGCTCATTTTCGACACGCTTCCCTTCATCTTCTCGCAGATGGGGCAGCAGATGCCGGTTCTCAGTTCCCTGGCGGCCATCCTGTTCTTCCTCACCATCCTTTTTGCGGCCCTTACTTCGTCCGTCTCGCTCATAGAGGTGGGAATTGCGTATCTTACGGAAACCACGGGCATATCCCGCCGGAAGGCCTGCCTGTACCTCTTCCTCCTGTGCGGCGCTGTGGGGACGCTCTCTTCCCTCTCCTTCGGCCCGCTCAAGGACGTGAGGCTGTTCGGGCTCCAGCTCTTTGACTTTGCCGATTCCTTCGCCTCCAACGTGCTGCTGGTAGCCGGCGGCGTGCTGGTTGTAGTTCTGGCCGGCTGGGTGCTTCCCCGCCAGGCCGTCTTTGACGAACTCACCAATGGCGGCAGCAAAAAAGGCAATGTGAAGCTGTTCCCGGTGGTATATTTCCTCATCAGATATGTTGCGCCGCTGGGTATCGGTGCCATGATCGTTTCGCTTGTGCTATGAACCAACGGGAAAATTTCGGCAGCCGCGCGGCGGTGATCATGGCCATGGCGGGCTCCGCTATCGGCCTTGGGAATATCTGGCGTTTCCCCTACATCCTGGGAGAGTACGGCGGGGCGGCATTTATCCTGCTTTACATAGCCGCCAGCCTGCTGGTGGCCCTTCCCATCTTCTTTGCCGAATCCGTTATCGGCCGTCGGAGCCGCTCCAACGCCTATGGGGCCCTGCAGAAACTGGCACCTGGCACCCGCTGGCGCTGGGCAGGGATCCTTACCATCCTGTCGCCGCTGCTCATCTTAAGCTACTATTCCGTGGTTGGCGGCTGGTCGGTCCAGTACCTGTTCAAGTCCCTGTCTTTCGATTTTACCAGTGCGGCTCCGGAGGCCGTTTCCGGCTTTTTCAGCAGCTTCATCTCTTCCACCTGGCAGCCCATCCTCTCGCATACGGTGTTCATCGCCCTGGTGGCCGGCATCGTGCTGGGCGGTGTGAAAAAGGGGATCGAGAAGTTCTCCAACATAGCCATGCCGGTGCTTTTCGTGCTCATCCTGGTGCTTATCGTCTATTCCCTCACGCTGCCCGGCTCCTCCAAGGGCGTGAGTTATCTGCTGAAGCCGGACTTTTCCAAGCTCAATGCCGATGCCTTCGCGGCGGCGCTGGGTCAGGCCTTCTTCTCCCTCTCGCTGGGGGTGGGCACCATCCTCACCTATTCTTCCTATGTGAAAAAGGAGGAGAACCTCATCGTTTCCGGAATCGGTACGGCGGCGAGCGACCTGGTCTTCGCCATCATGGCCGCCTTTGCCGTGATCCCGGCGGTGTTTGCGGCCGGAATCGAACCGGGAGCGGGCCCCGGCCTGGTGTTCGAGACGCTTCCCTTCATCTTCAACAAAATGGCAGGTGCCGCGCCGGTAGTGAGTTCCATCATCTCCATCGTCTTTTTCGTGGCCATCCTGGCGGCGGCGCTCACATCGGCCATTTCCATGCTGGAGGTGGGGGTGGCCTTCCTCACGGAGGAAAAGGGCTTCAAACGCGTCCCCGCCACGCTCCTGCTGGCCTTTTTCACCTGGCTGGTGGGCATACTCTGCAGCCTTTCCTTCGGGCCGATGAGCGGAGTTAAAATCCTGGGGGACACCTTCTTCGATTTCCTGGACCACCTGTGCTCCAACTGGCTCATGCCCGCCGGCGGCCTGGTGTTCACCCTCTTCGTGGGCTGGAAGATGTCCAAGGCCAGCGTACGGGACGAACTCACCAACGGAGGGAGGTGCAATGCGGTTTCCTACAAGTTTTTCTACTATCTCATCCGCTTTGTTGCCCCCGTGGGCATCGTGGCCGTTTCCCTTACCAATCTGCTGCTGTAAAGGCTCTTAGGCCAGCCTTAAATTCCCAGCTCTTCCTTCATGGTGCGCAGCAGGTCAAAGGCCTGCAGCGGAGTCATGTTGTTGAGGTCGGCCCCTTTGAGGCGGTCGCGGAGGGATTCCAGGAGCGGATCGTCCAGCTGGAACATGGAAAGCTGGATGCTGCCATCCTTCTCCACATGACCTTCCCGCGTGTTATGCGGTTTCACGGGAGTGAGGGCGCCGGCCCTTTCCAGGGCCTGGCTGTTCTCCAGGGCCTTCAGCGTGCGTTCCGCACTTTCCAGGACCGCACCCGGCATGCCGGCCATCCGGGCCACGTGGATACCGAAGCTGTGGGCCGAACCGCCTTCCTTGATCTTCCGCAGGAAAATGACCTCCCGGCCCACTTCTTTCACGGTCACATGGAAGTTCTTCACCCGGGGGAAAATGCCTTCCAGGTCGTTGAGCTCGTGATAATGGGTGGCAAACAGGGTTTTGGCACCCTTGCCATATTCGTGGATGTATTCCACGATGCCGCGGGCTATGGACATGCCGTCGTAGGTGGAGGTTCCCCGGCCTATCTCGTCCAGCAGCACCAGCGAGCGGGCGCTGAGGTTGTGCAGGATCATGGCCGTCTCCAGCATTTCCACCATGAAGGTGGATTCGCCCCGGGAAATATTGTCCGTGGCACCCACGCGGGTGAAAAGCTTGTCAAAGACGCCTATCCGCGCCGAATCGGCCGGGACAAAGGATCCTATCTGGGCCATGAGCACGATGAGGGCTGTCTGCCGCAGCAGGGCGCTCTTACCCGCCATATTGGGACCGGTGAGGATGATAATCTGCTGATTTTCAGAATCCAGGTATACGTCGTTGGGCACGTACTGCTCTCCCGGCGGCATGAGCGTCTCAATGACGGGATGCCGTCCGGCCTTGATATCCAGCACCAGCGAATCGTCCATCTGCGGACGGCAGTAGTTCCGGGCCGATGCCTGCTCCGCGAAACCCGCCAGCACATCCACCTGCGCCATGATGCGGCTGTTGCGCTGGATCTGGGCTATCTGCTGCTGGATTTGGCCGATAAGGGCTGCGTATAGACGAGATTCTATCTCGTAAATGCGGCTTTCGGCCGTAACGATCTTCTCCTCGTATTCCTTGAGTTCCTCCGTGATGTAGCGCTCTGCATTCACCAGGGTCTGCTTCCGGATCCACTCCGGCGGCACCTGGTCCCGGTAGCTGTTCCTCACTTCTATGTAATAGCCGAATACATTGTTATAAGCAATTTTCAGTGAGGAGATTCCAGTGCGTTCGGCCTCCCGCTGCTGCATCTGGAGGAGGTAATCTTTGCCACTGCCGGAGAGATTCCGGAGATCGTCCAGTTCCGGGTCCACGCCCGCTGCGATCACAGGCCCCTTGCCAATTTGGGCGGCCGGTTCCGGGGCCAGTACGCGCTGGATTTCCCCAAGCACCTTTTCACAGCTGGCGAGACCTTTCAGGAGGCCTTCCACCGGACTTCCGGCACAGCGTTCCCGGATGGGCTTCATGAGGGACAGTCCCCGACCCAGCTGGATCACTTCCCGCGGAAGCGCCTTTCCTGTGGCCACACGGCCCAGGATTCTCTCCAGGTCTCCCATCTTGCCGATATCGGCCTGTGTCTCCTGCAAAACCTCCTGGTTTTCAATGAAGTATTGGACTATGTCGTAACGGGCGTCCAGCTCCTTGCGGTCCAGAATGGGCAGGGCCAGCCAATTGCGCAGGAGGCGCGCCCCCATGGGCGAGGAACATTTATCCAGCGTTTCCACAAGCGATACGCCGTCTTCCCCGGCGCTGCTGCGGAACACTTCCAGGTTGCGGAGGGTGAACTTGTCCATCCACACGAATTTCCGCTCGTCTATCCGGCCGATGGAACAGATGTTTTTCAGTTCCACGTGCTGGGTTTGCTCCAGATAGACCAGCAGGGCGCCCGCGGCGGCCACTCCCAGCGGATAGGCCTCGATGCCAAAACCTTTCAGGCTCTCCACGCCCAGCTGCCTTTTCAGGCGTTCCACGGCGGCGTCATAGACAAACGCCCATTCGTCTATGGTGGTGCAGAAATAGTCCCCGAAACGCTCCCGGACGCCTTTTTCATACCCGCGCTGCAGCACCAGTTCCTTGGGATTCAGGGAGCCCAGCAGGGTGCCTATGTATTCCAGCGTCCCCTGCGCCACCTGGAACTGTCCCGTGGAAACATCCAGGAACGCGGCCCCGCACTGATCCTTTTCAAAAACGAGCCCGCAAAGGAAGTTGTTTTCCTTCACTTCCAGCATGTTTTCTCCAAAGGAAATACCCGGGGTTACAATTTCCGTAATGCCGCGCTTGACCAGTTTCTTGGCAAACTTGGGGTCTTCCAGCTGGTCGCACACAGCCACTTTGAATCCGGCCCGCACCAGCTTGGTGAGATAGTTTTCCAGGGCGTGATGCGGAAAACCGGCCATGGCCACCGGCCCCTTTTCCCCGTTGGATTTCTTGGTCTGGACCAGGCCCAGCACCCGGGAAGCCGTAACCGCATCGTCCGAGTAGCACTCATAGAAGTCTCCCACCCGGTACAGGAGGAGAGCTTCGGGGTGTTGTGCCTTCACCTCGAAATAATGACGCAGCATGGGGGTATCTTCCGCTATCTTTGCCATGAACTGCAAATATACAATCTTTTTCTTATCTTTGTAACTCTATGAAAAGAGTACTGGTAATAGCGTACTACTGGCCGCCGTCCGGGGGATCGGGCGTGCAGCGATGGGTGAAGTTCTGCAAATACCTGCCCCAAGAGGGCTGGCAGCCGGTTGTGTTTGCGCCGGAGAATGCCGATTACCCCTCTCTGGACCCTTCTTTGGAGGCCGATTTGCCCAAAGACCTGGAGGTGCTCCGCGGCCGCATCTGGGAGCCGTACGCCGCCTACCGCAAACTCCTGGGCGGGAAAAACGCCAGCACGCAGGTAACGGAAATCTCCTCCGGTAAAAAAACCTGGAAGCAGCGCCTCAGCCTTTGGATCCGGGCCAATCTGTTTGTGCCGGACCCGCGGGTGGGCTGGGTGAAACCCAGTGTGAAAACGTTAAAGGCCTATCTGGCGGAACATCCTGTGGACGTGATAGTTACAACCGGTCCACCCCATTCTGTCCACCTGATCGGCCAGCAGCTTCATAAAGCCCTGGGCATTCCCTGGATTCCGGATTTCCGGGACCCGTGGAGCCGGATGTACTATCTGAAATATCTGCCCATGACGGAGAAGACCTGGAATAAACTCCGCCGGCAGGAGCAGACGGTATTGGACTCCTGCAGCACTGTGCTCGCCTGCACCCCGCTTGTGCAGGAAGAATTTCAGGCTCAAACCCATACGCCTGTAGCCTGCATTACCAACGGATTTGACGAGGCCGATTTTGCCGAAAGGCTGCTGCCTCGCTGGGACGGGCATTTCAACATTACCCACACCGGCCTTTTTGCCGCCGACGGCAATCCCCTCGCCCTCTGGAAGGTCCTGGGAATCCTGGCTGCGTCGGAACCCGGTTTCCGGGAAGACTCGCGCAT
>JAEEQF010000045.1 GCA_016285175.1 Bacteroidales bacterium | reverse complement strand
TTGTGTTATCCATTGTTTCTCATGTCTTCCCCCCAGAACAGGCGCGAGGTGAGGGCCTTCACGAAACCTGACTCTGCGAGCCGGATACGTTTAAGCGAAAATTGTGCCATCTCCACGTGGATGGTCCAGTCCGGCTGGATTTCCACGGTGCGGTTGTCGGTGGACATGATGGCCTTCCCGTCGCGGGACTCGAAGGAAATATCCACTTTGGAGGTTTCCGGTATCACGATAGGGCGCACGTTGAGGTTGTGCGGAGAGATGGGCGCCACCACCAGCACTTTGGTGTCCGGCATGCAGATGGGGCCTCCCACGCTGAGGGAATACGCCGTAGAACCGGAAGAAGTGGCCACGATAAGGCCATCGGCCCAATAGGTGGGGAGCGGGTCCCCGTCTATGCTCACATGGATGCCCAGCACGGCGGAACCGCTGCGGTGCAGGGCCACCTCGTTCACCGAATACGGCAGCATGCCGATGCTCCGGCGCGCCTCCGGGCCCTTGAGGGTGGCATTGAGCACCGTGCGGTACTCGATGCGGAACTCCCCTTCCATGAGCGCCTTCTTCACGGCCTCCGGCCGGTTCTCGCACAGGAAGCCGATGCGGCCGAAGTTAACGCCCAGGATGGGAAGGCCGATATCGGCCACCACATGGGCCGTGGAAAGGAAAGTGCCGTCTCCGCCCATGGAAAGGACCAGGTCCGTCTCCGGACGGACATCGGCCTTGGTACGGATTTCGTAGAGTTCGAACGTGGCCGATTCCAAATCCTTGATAAGATCTGCCATCTGCGGGTTTTCCCGCAGGGAGTCATTCAGGATGAAATAACCTATTTTCATTACTATGATTCAAATTAATTGCCAAAATTAACACATTTCTATAAATTTCACTAATTTTGTGGCAATTCAATTAAAGAAAATTATGACAAGACTCAGTGTCAACATCAATAAAGTGGCCACTTTGCGCAACGCCCGCGGCGGAAATGTCCCGGACGTCACAAAGGCCGCCCTGAACTGCGAACGCTTCGGCGCGGAAGGTATCACCGTCCATCCCCGCCCGGACGAAAGGCACATCCGCTATGCCGATGTGCGGGAGATCCGTCCCCTGCTCAAAACCGAATTCAACATAGAAGGCAATCCCACCGTGCCCAGTTTCGTGGACCTGGTGCTGGAAGTGGTGCCGGACCAGGTGACCCTGGTGCCGGACGGGCACAACGCCATCACCTCCAACGCCGGCTGGGACACCATCCGGAACAGGGAGCTGCTCACCAATCTTTGTAAACGCTTCAAGGATAAGGGAATAAGGACTTCCATCTTCATAGATCCGGATCCGGATATGGCCGAAGCCGCAGCCCGCTGCGGAGCGGACCGCGTGGAGCTTTACACGGCCGATTATGCCGCTGAATATTCCCGGGATCCGGAGAGGGCCATCGCCCGTTACCTGGAGACCGCCAAAGCCGCCCGGGCCGCCGGCCTGGGCCTTAACGCCGGGCACGACCTGTCCCTGGAAAACCTGGCCTATTTCATCCGCACCATTCCCTGGACGGACGAGGTTTCCATCGGCCACGCCATCATTTCGGATGCCCTGTACATGGGTCTGGAGCAAACTATTAAGGCCTATCTTGGGGAAATCCGAAAAAAATAGTTAACTTTGCAGACTTTACAGAAAGATAACAAACAAAAATAGAATGAAAAAGAACATCCTCGTATGCGGCATCGCCGCACTGATGGCCCTGGTTGCGTGCAACCAGAACAGCAATGTGGCCCCGGCCGCCCAGAATGCCGGTTCCGACACCACCGCCGTTGCCGGCAGCATCGTCTTCTTCGACATGGACAAAGTGATGCAGGGTTACGACATGGCCAACGACCTCAATTCCGTGGTTGAGACCAAGGTCTCCGGCATCCAGGCCGAGATTGACCGCCGCGGCAAGAAGCTGGAAAAAGACGCTGCAGATTTCCAGAACAAGATGGACAAGGGGCTGCTCACCCAGTCCGTGGCCCAGGTCCAGTACCAGAAGCTGGGCGAACAGCAGCAGGCATATCAGCAGTATGTTGTTACTAAGCAGCAGGAAATGGCCGAAGAGCAGCAGGTGATGCTGAACCAGATCATGGACGCCATCTCCTCCTTTGTGAGGGAGTTCAACGAAGAGCATAAATACGCCCTCATCCTCACCACTTCCTCGTCCAACAACATTTCCGCTCCCGTGGTCACCGGTGACCCCCGCCTGGATATTACGGACGAAATCCTTGCCGGCCTCAACGCCGCCTACATCAAGAGCAAGGAGAACAAGTAGCCTTCCATGAAGGTAGCGGTCCTGTCCAGTTTTTACCCCCTCCGGGGAGGCATTTCCCAGTTCAACGCCAGCTTGCTGGAAGGACTGGGAAAATGCGCTTTTGATACCCGGGCCTATAGCTTTTCCCGGCAGTATCCGGACTTCCTTTTCCCCGGCAAGACGCAGTATGTGACGCCGGAGGACGAAGCGACGCCCGTGCAGGCCGAAGCCATCCTGGACACCGTGAATCCCTTCTCCTACATCCGCACCGCCCGCGCCATCCGGGAATGGGGGGCTGACCTTTTGGTGATGAAATACTGGATGAGCTGGTTCGCCCCGTCGCTGGGTTACGTGGCCCGGCACGCCGGATGCAAGAGCGTCGTTATCCTGGACAACGTGATCCCCCACGAACCCCACTGGTTCGACAAGCCCCTCACCCGCTATTTCCTGAAAGGGTGCACCGGCTTTGTCTCCATGTCGGAAAGCGTGGAGAAAGACCTCCTGCAGCTGCGTCCGGATGCGCCGCATATCCTGCTCCCCCACCCGCTCTACTCCCATTTCGGGGAGAAACTGCCCCGGGAGGAGGCACAGCGGAAACTGGGGCTCCGGCCCGGTCTCAAGACCCTCCTTTTCTTCGGCCTCATCCGGGAATACAAAGGGCTGGACATCCTGCTACAGGCTTTCCGTACCCTTCCGGAAGACTATCAGCTCATAATTGCCGGAGAACCGTACGGTTCCTTCGACAAGTACCAGGCCCTCATAGATACCATGCCCGGGAAGGAGCGCGTGCACGTTTTCCCGGACTATATCCGGGATTCGGAGGTGAAGCGCTTTTTCAGCGCGGCCGATGTAGTGGTCCTCCCGTACCGGAGCGCCACCCAGAGCGGCATCAGCGCCATTGCATATCACTTCGACATCCCCATGGTGGTCACCGACGTAGGCGGCCTCAAGGGGACCATCGGAGACCGTGGCACGGGAATTGTCGCATCGGCCCCGGACCCGCTGGTAATCCGGGAGGAAATCCTCCGCTTTTTTGCAGACCCTGCCCTCAGGGAAAGCTGTATCGCGGCTATCGGCCGGGAAAAACAGCGCCTGGGCTGGGACGCTTTTTGCCGCAGCCTTGCCGGCTTTGCCGACACTTTATAATAAGAACGCCATGAAAAGAATCGCCATCCTCGTTCTCTCCGCCTTTCTCGCCTCCATGGGCGGGACAGCCTTCGCTCAGGACCCGAGCGGCGGATACACCCCCACCCCTGTCACCGTTTCCAAGGAAAAGGTGAAACTGAACGGGAAAATCTACCTGTCCCACGTGGTGCTGGAGCGCCAGACGCTCTTCGGCATCGCCAAGGCGTACGGAGTGAGCGTAGAAGAGATCTACGAGGCCAATCCCCCGCTCCGGGAGACGGGCCTGCAGAAGAACGCCATCATCCTGATTCCCTTCAAGGAAGGCGCCGCGGAAGCTGCTGCACAGCCGCAGGAGCCCAATGGGGCTGCCACCACCTTTATAGAGCATACGGTGCGCTGGTATGAGGATCTGGACGATATTGCCAAGAAATACGGCGTTACGGCCAAGGAAATCATGGAGCTCAACGGCCTCAAGAACAAGAAAATCCAAGCCCGGCAGGTCCTTAAGATCCCCGTAAGGGGCGGCGAAGGCATCCCCGCGGAAAAGGCGCAGGAAGAAGGCAAGGAAGTGACGGAAGAGGCCCAGGAAGGCCCTTCCACCGCCATGGAAGCCGTTCCGGAAGATACGGAGGCCGACCCCGAACTCCTGGACCAGGCCCAGCAGCCTAATCAGATAGACAGCTCCATCCTGGCCTGGACCTCCCGGGACCAGGTGAACTTCTCCCTCATCCTGCCCCTCAACGCCGGCGGCAAGGTGAGCGAGGTGAACATGGACTTCTACTCCGGCGTACTCATGGCCGTGAAAGACATGGAGGCCGATGGACTCAAGGTGAACATGAACGTCTATGACCTGTCGGCCGGCATCCCGCCCATCGACGCCCTGGTGAAGGACGACTTTGTGCTGGGTCCGGTGGCCAGCCGGGACATCGAGGCCATCCTGCAGCGGGTGGACGGACGCGTTCCCGTCATCTCCCCGCTGGACCAGAAGGCCGGAACCCTGGCCGCCAACTACCGGAACTTCATCCAGGCTCCCACCCCCGTGGAGAACCAGTACGACGACTTGGGCCGATGGGTGAAGGAAGACTACAGGGAGGGTGAACAGATCCTGTTCATCAGCGAAAAAGGCGCCGGAAACGTAACCGCTTCCGTAGCCATCCGCACCTCCATGGCCCAGCAGGAGCTCCCCTACGAGATTCTCAGCTACGCCATAGTGGAAGGCCGCGGCATTCCCAACATCCTTACCGAAAAGATGGTGAAGGGTACCGTGAACCGTGTGGTAGTGGCCTCTGAGAGCGAAGCCTTCATCGGCGACGTAATCCGCAACCTGGGCATCATGATGGGCAAGGGCTACGACATTGTAATGTACGCCCCGTCCAAGGTGCGCACCTTCGACACCATCGACGGCAGCGCATACCACCAGGCCTCCCTGCACATAAGCACCTCTTACTTCGTAGATTACGAAAGCCCCGCCGTGGACCGCTTTGTAAAGACGTACCGCGCCCTGTTCCAGACGGAACCTTCCCAGTTCGCCTTCCAGGGATACGACACGGCCCGCTACTTCGCCAGCACCTGCGCCCGCTACGGGTATGCCTGGACCCACATGCTGGGCCAGAACCAGGTTTCCCTGCTGCATACGGACTTCCAGTTCTCCGCCGACGGGAACAACAACCACCAGAACACGGCGGTGCGCCGCATCGTGTACCAGAAGGATTTCATGACCACTTTACAGCGATAAGTTATGGAAAAGATCAAATGCCTGATCCTGGGCGGCGGCCCGGCCGGTTTTACCGCAGCCATCTACGCCTCCCGCGCCAACCTCTCCCCTGTCCTTTACGAGGGCATCCAGCCCGGCGGGCAGCTCACCACCACAACCATCGTGGAGAACTTTCCCGGTTTTCCCGGCGGCGTGGATGCCAACAACCTCATGGACTCCATGCGGGAGCAGGCCCGCAGTTTCGGGGCCGATATCCGGCAGGGTACGGCCACGCAGGCGGATCTAGGAAACAGGCCTTTCAAGGTGGTCATCGACGGAGAGACGGAGCTGGAAGCGGAGACCCTGATCATAGCCACAGGCGCCCAGGCGCGCTATCTGGGCCTTCCCTCCGAAGAGAAATACAAAGGCTCGGGCGTGAGCGCCTGCGCCACCTGCGACGGCTTCTTCTTTCGCAAGAAGACCGTTGCCGTGGTAGGCGGCGGAGACACTGCCTGTGAAGAAGCCCTCTACCTGGCCGGACTGGCCAAAAAGGTGTACATGATCGTGCGCCGGGATGTTTTCCGCGCTTCCCGCATCATGCAGGAGAAAGTGCTGGCCAAAGACAATATCGAGGTACTCTGGAACTGCAACACCCAGGAAGTGCTGGGCGACGGATGGAGCGTTACGGGCGCCAGGCTGCTCCGGAAAGACGGGACGGTCTTCGACATTGAGATCGACGGATTCTTCCTGGCCATCGGCCACGCTCCGGCATCGGCCCTGTTCGCTCCCTGGCTTATGCTGGACGAGGCCGGCTACATCATCACCGAAGGCAAGACCTCCTGCACCAGCGTACCCGGCGTATTTGCCGCAGGCGACGTGCAGGATCCCCGGTACCGCCAGGCCGTTACGGCCGCCGCATCGGGATGCATGGCCGCCCGGGATGCAGAAAAATTCCTCATTGAACAAAACAGTTAAACGATGAAGACCCTTAAGATAGCGGCCATAGCGATACTGGTAACCCTGGGAGCCTGCGCCTCCAAGTTCGAGACCCTGCTCACTTCCAACGACGTGGAAGCCAAGTATAAGGCCGCCATGGATTATTACCAGAACAAGAAGTTCGCCCGGGCAGCCCAGCTCTTCGAATCCATGGCCGTCCTTACCAGCGGCACGGCACGGGACGACACGGTCCAGTTCTACTGGGGCATGTCCAACTACCGCAACAAAGATTTCTACACGGCGGAAGGCAACTTTGCCAGTTTCATCCAGAACTTCCCGCGCAGCCCCTTCACGTCCGATGCGGAATTCTATCGGCTGGACTGCATGTACCGCGCCACCTACCGTTACGAACTGGACCAGATGCCCACCCGTTCCTGCCTGGCCGCCATCAATGAATATGAGCGCGAGCATCCCGACGATGCCGCCCACCTGGCCGCCTGCGCCGAAATGAAACACGACCTGCAGGACCGCCTGGACCGGAAGGAGCTGGAAGCCGGAAAGCTGTATTACCGCATGGAAGACTATCTGGCCGCGCAGGTCAAGCTCCGCAACGTGCTCAAGACCAATGCCGATAACTTCTATCGGGAAGACGTACTGTATTATACCGCCATGGCTTCCTATAATTATGCCCGCCTGAGTGTGGTCGCAAGGCGCCGGGAACGTTATCTGGTGTTCTCCGACGACTATTTGAACTTCGTGGGCGAATACCCGGAATCCCACTACCGCAAGGAGCTGGACGGGCTGTACCGCAAGGTGCAGGACGTCCTGGGGACGGAAGCTCCGGACGCCACGGACCAGGCCGCCGAATAAAAGATTTTTGAAACTTCTGTGAAACCGGCGGTGTAAACTAATAAGAACAATGAATATTATTATGGATAGCAAGAAGAAAGTACCCGTGAACACGGTCACCCGCGACATCAAGAACCTGGCCGCCCCTACCGGCAATATCTACGAATCGGTGGTCATCCTCTACAAGAGGGCCAACCAGATTGCCATGGCCGAAAAGAAAGAACTCACCAAGAAACTGGAAGAGTTCCGCAACGACCGCGACACCATGGAAGAAGTGTTTGAGAACAAGGAGCAGATTGAGATCTCCAAGTACTACGAGCGCCAGCCCAAACCGGACCTGGTAGCCATTGCCGAATTCGAGAACGGAGATCTGTTCTACCGCAAGGCCCAAAGCGAGAACCCCATCGACATCAAAGGCGAATAAGGCATGCTCTCCGGCCTTCACGTCTCCAATTACATCCTGATAGACTCTCTGGACATCACTTTTCCGGAGGGTCTCATCATTATTACCGGAGAGACGGGAGCCGGAAAGTCCATCCTGCTGGGGGCGCTGTCCCTGGTCCTGGGGGCCCGGGCCGATGCCTCCGTCGTGGGCCCGCACGCGGATAACTGCGTGGTGGAAGCCAGCTTTGCCATCGGCAAGGACGAGGCCCTGCAACGGATCCTGCGGGAAAACGACATCCCGGACGATGAAGGGATGCTGGTCCTGCGGAGGGTGGTGGCCCAAAGCGGCCGCTCCCGCTGCTTCGCCGGCGACGAACCCGTTTCCGTAGCCGTTCTGCAGGAGTTGAGCGCCCGCCTGGTGGACATCCATTCCCAGCACCAGACCCTGCAGCTTTCCGACGAACGTTTCCGCCTGGAAGCGCTGGACCTGAAAGCCGGCTGCCGGGAGCTTCGCGCCCGCTGCGCCCAGTCCTGGAGCCAGCTGCAAAACGCTCGGAAAGCGCTGGAAACGCTTCGAAGTGAGAGGGATATCCTCCTTCGTGAGCGGGACTACAACGCCGCCCAGCATGAGCAGCTCAGCCGTGCCGGCCTCCGAGACGGGGAGCTGGAGGAACTGGAGGCGGAGCAGCACCAGCTGGCCCACGCGGAAGAGATCAAAGAAACCCTGTGCGCCGCGGAAGCCCTTTTCGGCGGGGAAGACCAGGACGGCCCTTCCCTGTCCCAACGCCTCCGGGAAGCGGAAAAGCTCCTGGACAAGGCCGGACGCTTTGTTCCGTCCCTCTCCCCGCTGGTAGAACGCATGGAGAGCGCCCGCCTGGAACTGGACGACATAGAGGCCGAGATTGACGCCGCCAACAGCAAGACGGAAGTTTCTCCGGAACGCCTCAACTGGGTGGAAGACCGCCTGGGAGTGCTTTACGGCCTCATGAAAAAGCACGGCGCCGCCAACCTGCAGGAACTCATCGCCCAACGGGACCGCCTGGAGGGCCTGTTGCAGGAAGCCGATAACCTGGACGGGCGGGAACAGGAATTGGAGAAGGCCGTTGCCGATAGCCAGAAGGCCTACGACAGCCTTGCCGACGAACTGCACCAAAAACGCCAGGAGGCGGCCGGCCCCTTTGCCGATGAACTCCAGCGGCAGCTGCGGGAACTGGAGCTGGACCATGCCGTCTTCCAGGTTTCCCTGGAAAGCGCTGCGGCGGATCCCTCCGGGAAAGACCGCGTGGATTTCCTTTTCTCGGCATCCGGACAGCGGCTCTCCGATATGGCCAGATCGGCCTCCGGCGGTGAGCTGTCCCGCATTATGCTCAGCCTCAAGGCCCTGATGGCCCGGCATACGCAGATGCCCACCCTGGTCTTCGACGAGATTGACACGGGTGTATCCGGCAGCGCGGCCGACAAAATGGGCTCCCTGGTGTGCCGGATGGGTTCCCACATGCAAGTGTTTGCCATCACCCACCTGCCGCAGGTTGCGGCCAAAGGCCAGGCCCATTACCTGGTTTCCAAGAAAGAAGACGTCACTTCCATCCGGCAGCTGGACCGGGAAGGCCGTGTCCGGGAGATTGCCCGGATGCTTTCCGGCGCCACCGTTACGGAAGCGGCAATCGCCAACGCAAAATCCCTTTTAGCATAGCATGGCCCTCCCCCTTAATACCACACCCACGCTGGACGAATTCCGGACCCAGCTCCGCCGGCATAACCTCAAAGCCACCCGGCAGCGCCTGGCGGTGCACGAAGCCATGATGGGCCTTGGGCACGCATCGGCCGATATGGTGCGGGAAGAACTGGTGAGGCAAGGTTCCCGTGTTACGGTGGCCTCCGTCTACAACATCCTCTCCCAGCTGGCCGACCTCCGCATCTACGGACGCCGCCTGTCGGCCACCAACAAGATGTTCTTCGACGTGAACACCTACAAGCATATCCACCTCTATGACCGGGAGAACCATACCTTCCGGGATTTGGTGGACGACGAGCTCTCCACTTTGGTAAACGCGCACCTGAAACGACGCAAATTCAAGGGATACTCCATAGAAGACATTGATATCCAGCTCATTGCACATCCAACAAGAAAAACTAAGTCATTATGAAAAAGTATATCCTCCCCCTCATCGTCTGCGCCCTCGCCGCCGTATCCTGCGAGTTCAGTGACGAATACTATGTAAGCAATGTCAACGACTTGGTTACGGCCAGGGACAATTCATCCTTCATGAGCGACTATGGTGTGCTGTACACTGTCAAAAATGACCTTACGGACAGGAAATGGACCGTCGGGGAGCGTTATATGATCAATTTCGACATTGAGAATGCCAACTACGAAATCTCGCTCAAGCAATACACCAGGTGCATTATCTCCACCCCCTCGGCGGTGGATGACACCCCCTCCCCCGGCGAGGATCCGGTAATTGTGACCGGCAGCAATTTAAGCGGTGGCTATGTGAACCTGAACCTGAACTACTACGTGAAGAAAGAAAGCACCTATCCGCACAGAATCTTCATGGAGTACCAGGACAATCCCAATTCCGGGAATCTGGAACTCATACTCATCCACGACGGAAACGGGGAGAATCCTTCCCAGATGGGCAAGGATGACCTGGATACGGTCAACGGCATCTACAGTTTCGTGCTCACGGGCCTGATCCCCAAGGGAGAAAGCCGCCTGCTCCAACTCACCGTGAACGAAATGAATGGCACCAGCATTACGAAAAAGACCTATCAGCTTTATAACGAATACATCACGTTCTAAAGGCTGGATGGTAGCAGATTTATTTTGTTAATTCAAAATTAATCCCTACATTTGCAGTCCCATACATGGTGGATGTAGTTCAGCTGGTAGAGCATCGGATTGTGGTTCCGAGTGTCGTGGGTTCGAGCCCCATCATCCACCCTCTAAAAAGGTTCTCCGTGTGAGGATCTTTTTTCTTTGCCATCCGTCCACGTTTTGGGGGTGTTTTCATGGATGGAAGGCCGGAATTAACGGTTCCGTCCACGTTTTTGGCGTTTTTTGTGGATTGGATGGAGGCAGGAGTCGCCTGTCCGCTTCGCTCACGTTACCCTCTCCCTAATAGGCGTGGCAGGTAGTAGGCTTAAACGTTGCAGGTCTGCTTTTAGGGTAGGGACCGGTAGCGGAAATCGGCCATATATGCATTTTAGCGTCGCAGGTACCCCATCTCTTTTCAGACCTGCTACGGTCATAAGGAGTACCTGCAACGAGAACGTATGGTTCGTGCTATATCAGCGTCAGCGGAAACGGCACGGTGGGGAGGAAACGCTCCAGCAGGTCGCGGGTGGCGAGGCGCATGTAGCAGGTGGTGGTGCCGTCCGTGCAGCCGTACCATTCGCTTTCGGCCACTTCGCGGTCCATCACCAGGTGGAAGGAGCCGGCAGGGGCCACCAGGGTGGAGAAGATGGTGGTGGCGCCCAGGACGGTGCCCAGCATCGGCAATAACTTCTCCTGCGGGGCGAAGCTAACGCGGGAAATGCCCAGGGCCCTGCCGAAATCCTTGGTAACGAATGGTTTATCTCCAGGAGTCACGTACAGGTAATACTCCGTCTGCTGCCGGTTGCAAAGCAGCAGGGTCTTCACCGTCTTCACGTCCAGGGCCGCATCAATGGCGATGCAGTCTTCCATGGTGAGGGCAGGGTCGTTGTCTATGCGGGAAAAGGGAATCTCCAGCCGCTCCAGCGTCTGATAGACTTTTTCCTCAAGTGGTGTCCGGAACGTAGCCGGGGCCGATGTAAACACTTCACTGGTGTGGATCATGGCCGATTACCATTTATGGTTAAGGAATTGGGGGGTTACCATGAGCATGAGCCATGCCCAGCGGAGACGGTCCTCGTCGCCGCGCTTGAGAAGCTGCATGGTCTCCGTCCCGTTCATGAAGGAATAGCCTGCCATCAGGGTGATATCCTTGGAGATCTTCCACGAAGCCTCCAGCTCCACCTCATGGCCCAGGACCAGGGTGCTGGCGTTCTCGATGGGGACCGCCGTGGCCAGGAGGTGATAGGAAACACCCAGGCTCAGCGCCTGGAGGGGGCGCAGCCGGATCCCGGCATGATAGTCCTGCAGACCGGGCGTATTCCCTCCGTAATAGGTATTGACATAGAAGAAATCCATGGCCCCGTAGAACTGGTGGTGGGAGCCGAAGATGGGGTTGAACCCCCGCACTTCCGTCTTCCTCATCATGCCCAGCGCCCCCTGGGCGGGAATGAAGAAGTTCTCATCACCGCTCATGAAGAAAAAGCCTGTATTGAGGCTCATCCAGTCGAAGGCGCGCCAATCGGCCTCTGCACTTGTCATCCAGGCATGGATGGGGAGGCCATTCTCGTCATGTCCGGTTTGCCGGTAATAGGACGCCTGCAGGCCGAAGTTCCCGGGCTTCCAGCTGGCATAGATGCCAAAAAGCTGCTGATACTCGGTCTTGTTCTCCTCTTCCGTGAGCATGATGTTCTGCATGCCGGTATTCATGAAGATAAGCGAAGCGCCCAGCTGGGGAAGAGGATCGAAGTGATACCACATGGCCTGCATATTCTTATAGGCCTGTCCGCCGTTTATGTAATAGGTTCCGCCGTTGGTGTTCTCGTTGTTCTGGTTGAAGGCCGCCAGGATGTGCAGTTTGTGCTTCCCCAGTTCAAAGCCGGCCTTGACTATATCGTGCGTGCTGGTAGCCATGGCCCAGTCGTTGCTGCCGATGATACGCTCATCGTCATAACTGAGTTTCTGGCGTCCCAGGCGAAGGAACCAGCCGCCGCCTTTCAGGCCGAACCAGGCTTCCTCGATGGCCATGCCGCCGCTGCCCTTGGCCCCCCAGATGCCAAAGAACTTGGGAGAGAACCTTGCCTCCAGGTTTTTCCCGCTGTAGTTCATGCCGATCACGTTGTTGCTCATGAGGAAAGCGGCGTGATCCACCCCGTTTTCGGCCGGAAGCGCTCCGTCCCGGAATTCACCACGGGACCAAAGGGAGGCATTGATGCTGAAGGTCTTGAGCGTATCGGCCTGCTGTGCATAGGTGAGGACGCCACACAGCATCAGAAGGAAAAGAGTGACGGTCTTTTTCATAGAGGGGAGCTTTACTTTTCGCAAAAATAGTAAAAAATTCTTATCTTTGTAGATAGACCAAAACGGACACAAACTATATGGCAAAACGGGAAATCAAGTTCTCCCTGGTGTACAGGGATATGTGGCAGAGCTCCGGCCGGTATCAGCCGCGCGTGGACCAGTTGGTGCGGGTTGCTCCCGCCATCGTGGACATGGGATGCTTCGACCGGGTGGAAACCAACGGTGGCGCCTTCGAGCAGGTGAATCTGCTTTACGGAGAGAATCCCAACGTCTCCGTGCGCAAGTGGACAGCCCCTTTCCACAAGGCCGGCATCCAAACCCATATGCTGGAACGCGGCCTCAACGCCATCCGCATGTATCCCGTACCCGCGGACGTGCGCGAACTCATGTTCAAGGTTAAAAAGAAGCAGGGCACGGATATCGCCCGTTCCTTCTGCGGCCTCAACGACCACCGCAACCTCAAGCTTTCCATCGAGTTCGCCAAGAAAGGCGGCATGATCTCACAGGCGGCCCTGTCCATCACGCACTCCCCCGTGCACACGGTGGACTACTACCTCAAGCTGGTGGACCAGCTGGTGGAATACGGCACCGACGAAATCTGCCTCAAGGATATGGCCGGCATCGGCCGTCCCACGCAGCTGGGACAGATTGTAGCCGGCATCAAGAAGGCGCATCCGGAAATCAAGGTGCAGTACCATGGCCACACCGGCCCCGGCTTCTCTCCGGCCTCCATGCTGGAAGTGGCCCGCGCCGGCGCCGATTATCTGGACGTAGCCGTGGAGCCTCTCTCCTGGGGTAAGGTCCATCCGGACGTTATCACCATCCAGCAGATGATGAGGGCCGATGGCTTCCAGGTGAAGGACATCAATATGGACGCCTATATGGAGGTCCGTCGCCTCACGCAGGAGTTCATCGACGATTTCCTGGGCTACTGGATCAACCCCACCAACTCCCAGATGACTTCCCTCCTGGTAGGCTGCGGCCTGCCCGGCGGTATGATGGGTTCGATGATGGCAGACCTCAAGGGCTTCCAGGGCGCCATCAACGCCGCCCAGCGTGCCCACGGCCGTCCGGAGATGAGCCTTGACACCCTCATGGTGAAACTCTTCGAGGAAGTGGAGTATGTCTGGCCCCGCCTGGGTTACCCGCCGCTGGTTACTCCTTTCAGCCAGTACGTGAAGAACACGGCCCTGATGAACCTGTTCAACATGCTCAACGACAAACCCCGCTGGACCACCATCGACAAGGATACCTGGGGCATGATCCTCGGCAACATGGGACAGCTGCCCGGACAGCTTGCTCCCGAAATCGTGGCCCTGGCCAAGGAGAAAGGCATGGAGTTCAGCACCGGCAACCCGCAGGACAATTATCCTGACGAGCTGCCTAAGTTCCGTGCGATGATGGACGAGGAAGGCTGGGACTACGGCGAGGACGACGAAGAACTCTTCGAACTGGCCATGCACGAGCGCCAGTACCGCGACTACCGCAGCGGTATCGCCAAGGAACGCTTCAATACCGAGCTGGCCGAACTCAAGGCCAAGGCCGGCGCGCCCATCGTGGTGGAACGCCCCGTGGTGGAGATGCCCAAATTCCCTGTGGAAGAATACGTCGCCAAATATCCCAAAGCCACGCCTGTGCAGTGTCCGGTCAAGGGACAGCTGCTTTGGGAAGTGGATGTGGACGACGCCTCAAAAGCTCCCATCGTGGGACGGAAGGTGAAGGCCGGCGAAGTAATCGGCCACGTCCAGGCCTTCTACGGCATGGAAGACATCGTCGCTGCCGTTGACGGCCTGTTCGTGGCGGTACTGGGGAAACAGGGTGATAAGGTGGATAAAGCGGAAATAATCGCTTTTATTCAGTAGTTTCTATTGCTTTCCTGCGTGCGGCGCACAACCGAGTACTCCTTGGTGGTCATGTCCTGTACGAGCAGGTCCCAGGTGAGGAGGTGGGAGTTGACTTTGCTGAAGGAGGAGATGGGCACGCTTATGACCATGAAGTCTTTGATAAGATCCTTGGATTCCATAAAGGCGGGGTTCTCGTTGTTTCCTTCATGGAATACATACAGGTGCAGGGTGGCGCCGGCATCCTCCAGACGGTAATAGACGGTAACGTCATGAACGAAGTCGCTCTTGGGATTCTTATAATAGACGATTCCCAGGTCGCGGTATTTGTTGCCCGGGACGTCGAACTGGAACTCGACCGGGTCTTTCTCGGCGATTTCTTCCACATTGTCCGGAGCCGGAATGGGCGTGACAATCTTTGTAGGCTGGGCGTGCTTCAGCACGATTTCCAGCTGTTCGTTCAGAATGTCAAAGACTGCATAGTAGCGCTGTCCTTCCACCAGCGTGGGAAGGTCTTGTCCGGAAATTTCGGAGATGGTATAGGTGACGCCGTAGTCGTTCACCAGCCGGCCCTGGTCCATGGTTACGAGGTCCTTCATGTTGGTGGCAGAGTAAGAACCGCCAAGGGTGCAGGAGGCTACGGCAAACAGGCAGCACAGAATGGGGAGCAATAGTTTTTTCATGACTTTCTAGTTTTACAGGTGGGTTTTGCTATAATTTGTATGTCAATTCCTTCAACTGTATATCCTTTGAACTTGCGGCGCTTGAGGTGCGCGGCTACCAGTTCGGAAAGCTCCTCGTCCTGGAGATTGCGGTAGCAGTGGTTCTCGAGGTCGTACATGTGGATATGCCGTCCGCCCTCGATGTCGAAGTACATCTTGTTGGTGGCCGACAGCCGGCGTCCGTAGATGCGATAGTCCGCAAGGCCGGAGAGAATGTTGTAAACGGAGGCCACCGTGACGGAGGCTCCCCGTTCGGCCAGTTTCTGCTGGACGGCATCGGCCGATGCATGCACCAGCTCCATCATCACCTCGTGCACGGCCAGCCGCTGCTGCGTGGCGCGCAGGTTGTGGCGGCGCAGCTGATTGCGGAAGTCGTCCAATGTGGGGATGGGGTTCTTGGCGCGTACCATGGCATTATGCTTTCAGTAGGGCCTGGGCGTTGGCGATGGCTTCGGGCGTGATGGAGGCGCCGGACAGCATGCGGGCGATTTCCTGCACG
>JAEEQF010000171.1 GCA_016285175.1 Bacteroidales bacterium | reverse complement strand
TTGAGGAGGCTGCCCGCCAGAGCGCAGGCCTGTTCGACATAAGCCCCTCCCTCCCGGGCAGTGTCCGCTGGAACTCCCCCTCTTCGGTGAGCTACGTTCCGGAAGAGGGCGCCCTCAAGGTGGGCCAGACCTATACCGTGAGCATAGACCTGGACAAGATTACGGAGGTGAGCGAAGAGGCCCTGAAGCAGTTCCATTTCGGCTTCACCGTGAAGGGACGCGGCGCATCGCCCAAGGCCCTGGAGAAGCCGGAGCCGGACAACGGACGCCCCTTCCGCGTGGTAAGGGTGCGGGAAGTGGGCGGAGACACCCCCAGCATTGACGTGGTGTTCTCCAAGACCCCTTCCAACGCCACCCTCCGGGGCATGGTGGAACTGGAAGGCGCCGGCCGCAGCTATGTGCAGGTGCAGGATTCCCTGCTGCAGGTGTTCTACGAGAACCGCCGCGGAGACCTCACCCTCACCCTGGACCGTTCCCTCAAGAGCGCCCAAGGTGAAACCCTGGGCGATAGTTTCGTACGCACCTTCACCCGCACGGAGGAAGTGCCTGCCGTGAGCATTCCGCTCAAGGGCAACATCCTCCCGGACAAATCCAAGCTCATCCTCCCCTTCAGCGCCGTGAACCTCAGCGCAGTGGAAGTGAGGGTGGTGAAGATTTACGAGAAGAACGTGCTGATGTACCTGCAGGACAACGACCTGGGCGAGGAAGGCAGCCTGCGCCGCAGCGGCCGCCTGGTGTGGAAGGGCGACGTAGCCCTGGACGCCTCCAAGGACCTGCACCAGTGGCACGAGCACAGCATCGACCTTAGCAACATGATCAAGAAGGAGCCCGGCGCCATCTACCGGATCCGCCTCAGCTTCCGCCAGGACCAGAGCCTCTATGGCGGCAAGGATCCCATGCGCACCCTCAGCGGCCCCACCGGAGCCCCTTCCAAGGCCGACGATAACGTCTGGGACACCCAGAGCTCCTACTACTGGGAGAACGACTACGACTGGGAGAACTACTCCTGGGAAGACGCCAACAACCCGGAGAAGCCGTCCTTCTACATGGACAGCGACCGCTTCCCTTCCGTGCAGCTGCTGGCCTCCGATATCGGCCTCATGGCCGAATATGCCGACGGCGACAAGCTCTGGCTGGCCGCCACGGACCTCCTCACCGCCAAGCCTCTCTCCGGGGTGAGCCTGGAAGTGTATGACTATCAGCTCCAGGAGATGGCCAAGGTGAAGACGGACGGCAAGGGTCTGGCCGAAGCCACCCTCCCGCACAAGCCGTTTGCCGTAGTGGCCAAGCACGGCGGCTCCATCGGCTACCTTAAGATTTCCAGCGGTGCAGAGCGCTCCCTCAGCCGCTTCGACGTGGGCGGCGAGGTGCTCCAGCAGGGCATCAAGTCCTTCATCTACGGCGAGCGGGGCGTATGGCGTCCCGGCGACACCCTCCACGTGACCATGCTCCTTTCCGACAAGGGCCACAACCTGCCGGAAGGCCATCCGGCCACCCTGGAGCTCTACACTCCGGAAGGCCAGTTCCACAGCCGCATGGTGCGCAGCGGCAAGGACGGATTCTACAGCTACAACATCCCCACCAAGGCCGATGACCCCACCGGTTACTGGAACGCGTACTTCAAGGTGGGCGGCAACACCTTCTACAAGACCCTCCACGTGGAGACCGTGAAGCCCAACCGCCTCAAGATCAGCACCCGCTACAACAGCATCCTTAACGCCGGCGAACGCATCACCGTGCGCACGGCGGCCGACTGGCTCTCCGGCGGCGTGGCGGCCGACTGCCCCGTGCGGGCCGAAATGACCCTCCGCAAGCTGTCCGGCGCCCCGTTCGCAGGCTTCGAGAAGTATACCTTCAACGATCCTTCGTCCAACTTCTCCAGCTCCGAATTCTACCTTTATAACTCCAAGCTCTCCAGCAGTGGAGAGGCTTCCGTGCAGGTGGACCTGCCCGCCGCCGAAGGGGCTCCGGGCATGCTGAGCGCCTTCATCGTAACGTCCGTGATGGAACCCGGCGGTGACGAAAGCTTCACCACCGAAACCCTTCCCTACTCCCCCTACAGCTCCTACGTGGGCATCAAACTCCCGGAGAGCGACAACTACTACCTGGAGACCGACAAGGACCAGACCGTGAACCTGGCCGTGGTGGACGCCTCCGGCAAGCGCGTACGCGGCCACAAGATTGAGTACGCCGTGTTCAAAGTGGGCTGGAGCTGGTGGTGGGACAACCCCGGCGGAGACCTGGATTCCTATGTGAACGGCAATTCCGTCCAGAAGCTCAGCGGCGGCACCGTTACCAGCAGCGCAGACAAGGACGCCTCCTTCGTGATCCGCGAGGAATATCCCAACTGGGGCCGATACCTGGTGCTGGCCCGCGACCTTTCCAGTGGCCACGTGAGCGGTGAGTTCTTTACCTTCGACTGGCCGGATGTACGCGGCCGCGCCGGACGGCAGGATCCGCAGTCCCTCACGATGCTCACCTTCTCCACCGACAAGCCTTCCTACAAGGCCGGGGAGAAAGCCACCGTCTACATCCCTGCCGCTCCGGGCGGACAGGCCCTGGTATCCCTGGAGAACGCCAGCGGCGTAATCCGGCGCGAGTGGGTTTCCACCGGCGACAAGGATACTCCCTACCAGTTCGATATCCAGCCGGAGATGTCTCCCAACTTCTATGTGCACATTACCCTGCTGCAGCCTTACGGCTCCACGGTAAACGACCTTCCGCTGCGCCTGTACGGTGTCCAGAAGGTGAAAGTGGAGAATCCGGACTCCCATCTGGAGCCTGTGATCAAACTCCCGGACGTGCTGCATCCGGAGGAAGCCTTCACCGTAAAGGTGAGCGAGAAGAGCGGCAAGCCCATGACCTATACCCTGGCCATCGTGGACGAAGGCCTGCTGGACCTCACCGCCTACAAGACCCCCAACCCCTGGAGCGTGATGTACAAGGACGAAGCCCTGG
>JAEEQF010000170.1 GCA_016285175.1 Bacteroidales bacterium | reverse complement strand
CCACCCGCTGCGGATCCGCCTGCGAGAAGTTGATGCCCGGAAGGGTGATCTCCCGGTGCCAGGTTCCGTCCGAAACGCACCAGATGGACTTGGTGGCGCCGCTGTCTACGATAAGGTTCATAAAATTGAACTTAAGTGCTTAAATTCACGCTTTCCTATATTATCCGCGCAGGCTTACCCTGCGACTTGTCTACGTTATATTAATACACCCTTTCTCCTCCAATGATAATAACCGTAAATGGCGGAAGCTATGTAGGCCAGGTATAACAGGGCCATCCAGTACTGGCCGGTCACAACGCACAGGGTGGTGGTTATGATATCGGCCACAATCCAGATGAGCCACTGCTGCAGATAGCTCTGGGCCAGCCACCAGGTGCCTATGACGCTAAGCACCGTGGCCGTGCCGTCCAGCCGGGGTTCCGCATCACCGATGGCCCTGAGCAGCCAGATCATGGCCAGGGAGCCCAGCACAAAGAGGACGGCGCTCCACGCGGCCACCTTCCTGGGCAGTTTCCGCAGGTGGATCTCCCCCTCGGCCACTTTGGCGCAATCTTTCCGCCAGCGGATGAATCCCACTACGGATATGACCACGTAGTAGATGTTCAAGCCCATGGAGGCCCACACCTGCTGGTAGGCGAAACTGAAGGCACAAGCCGCACTGGTGAGGATTCCCACCACCCACATGGCATTTTTCTGGAGAACCTCCAGCACCAGGTAGATGACTCCCGTAACCAGGGCAAAGACCTCTATGGCTTGTATCCAGTCCACTTGGGCAGCTTATTTCACTTCAATCAGTTCCACCACGAACTTCAGGGCGCTGCACGGCGGGATGCCGCGGGTACCGCTCTCGCCATAGGCCAGGTGGTACGGCAGATACAGTTCGTACTTGGCGCCTTCGCTCATGAGCTGCAGGCCTTCGGTCCAGCCCTTGATCACCTGGTTCAGGCCGAATTCGGCCGGTTCCCCGCGCTTGTAGGAGCTGTCAAAGACACTGCCGTCGGCAAAAGTGCCTTCGTAGTGGCATACCACGGTGTCCGTGGCCTTGGGCTTCTTGCCGGAACCTTCCTTGATCACCTTGTACAGCAGACCGCTGCCGGTAGCCTTCACATTGAGGTCCTTGGCCACATCGGCCAGGAATTTCTCGCCTTCGGCCTTGGCGGCGGCGCCGGCTGCGGCGGCCCGTTCGGCCGTCTCCGCTTCCAGCTCCTTGTAGAAAGCTTCCAGGGCCTCTCCGGCCTCTTCCATGGAGATGGCGATCTTGTCACCGCTGAGCATAGCCTTCAGGCCGGCGATGAAATCTTCCAGATTGGGGATGCGGATGCCCTGCTGATAGAAGCTGGAGGCAACGCTCATTCCAAATGCATAACTTTTCTTATCCATAATTTATAAAGATTTAGCAGCTGACTGCCCGGCCAGATAGCCGGTGCAGAAGGCGGCCTGCAGGTTATAGCCGCCTGTATCGCAGTCCATATCAAGCACTTCCCCGGCAAAGTACAGGCCGGGCTGTTTCTTGGATTCCAGGGTTTTGGCCACCACATCGGCCGTGCTCACGCCGCCGGCGGTGATTACGCTGCGCTCGAACCCTACGAAACCCGCAATGTCCAGGCGCCAGTCCTTGAGGGTGGCCGCCAGGGTATCCACACTCACCTTGGGGTTGGTCTTGAGGAAGGCCAGGGTGATGTTCCAGGGAATGAGTTTTCCCAGCATGATGCGGAACAGGCGCTGGAAGCTCTGGCCCCTGGAACGCTCATCGTGGATCACTTCCTCCCACTTGGCGTGTACATCGGCATCCAGTTTTTCCAGCTCCACTGCGGGTTTGAGGTCTATGGAAACCACCACCTTGTGCCCGTCGATGAGGGCTTTCACGGCGCGGCGGCTGACCATGAAGCCCAGCGGCCCCTCCAATCCGCCGTCCGTGAATTCAATATCCCCGAACTCCTGCTGTACCGCCTGGCCGTTTACCAGAAGTGTGAGCTGTACGTTATCCAGGTTGTTGCCGTTGAACAGGCCGCCCAGGTCCGACAAGGGAGTAATGCGCTCTATATGCTTTTCAAATTTGGGATACCACCCCGGGAGCGGAGCAATCTTGCGCTCCTTGGTCTTTCCATATACCGTACGGCCGCGGAAAGCCTGTTTGATCTCTCCCTGAAGGGTGCCTTCTTCCTTGTAGCCGGCAGGTACCAGCGCCGTAAGCGAGGGGAAGCAGGCGTCCAGTCCGTGCCCCATCTCCTCGGCCCACAGATAGCCGTCCCCGGTGGAGCCGGTTCCGGGATAGGACAGGCCGCCGGTAGCTATTATGAGTTTCCTGCAGGTATACTCTACCGGTTCAATAGTGATTTCCTCCCGCGTAGGAGCCGGTTTTCCGGGCCGGAGCTTGCGGGGGTCGTCCACGGGAATCCTCACCTTCTTGCGGCTGGTCTGCACGCAGTCCAGGCTGAAGCCGCGGGATGTGGGGTCGATGGTTTTCACCTCGCAGTCCGTCACCACGCGCACCCCGGAGAGGGTGCAGGCCCTCAGGAGGGTATCCACCACATCGCCGGCATTGTGGGATTCGGGGAAAGCCCGGTCTCCCCGCTCCACCACGCTGCGCATTCCGTTTTCCTTGAACAGCGCCACAACATCTTCCGGAGTAAGATTGTGGAAAGCAGGACTCACGAAATTGGCATCCGTGCGGATATGGGCCTGGAAATCTTCCCATGCCTTTACGTTGGTGAAGTTACAACGGCCCTTGCCGGTAATCATTACTTTCCGGCCCGCCTTGGGCATCTTTTCCAGCACCACCACGGTGCCGCCGCTTTCCGATTCGGCCAGCACACGGGCTGCGCCCACGGCCGCCATAAGGCCCGCCGCGCCTCCGCCAATCACTATTATGTCTGCTCGCATACGCTATTTGTGGTTATCAACTTGCAAAAATACGGTTTTCGCAGAACCTCTGCAAATAAAGTTTGGTTTGTTTTGGAAAAAAGCCTTATATTTGCAGTCCCG
>JAEEQF010000169.1 GCA_016285175.1 Bacteroidales bacterium | reverse complement strand
GGTGGAGAACATGCCGTTCTGGACATTGCCGTTGGAGCGCGGTGCTACGGGCTTGGCATCCAGCTGCTTTTCTACCAGCGGGAGGAAGAAATCCTTGTACTTCTGGTCTCCCGTTGCGATCCAGAGCTCGATGGCGGCGTTGATACGGGAATCTCCACCACCCCAGCGACCCATCATAGCGGGAGCGTTGGGATTGGGGGCTGCAGCTTCAAAGTACTTGTCCCACAGCATCTTGGCATTTTTGAGGGAACGCTCTGCCTCTTCCGGATAGTAATCCTTCAGGGCCGGGTAGGCGGCGGCCAGGGATACGATGTCCTGCATGGTGCCGGCCGGGCTGAAGCGGCTGGTGAACACGTAGCGGTCGTCCGGAGTGCCGGAACGGTCTCCCTTCACCTCGTAGCGGGCCAGCGAAGGATCGTAGACCTTGCCGTCCGTGAGGGTCATGGCGTCTCCCAGGTGATGATAGTGGTGCATATCGGGCTGGCCGATAACCTGGGCCACGAAGCCGATGTTCTCCACCTGCGCGTTGATGTTTACGGTGCCGTGCATGATAAGCTGCACATTGTCCGGAACGCCGTCCGGGACATGGATATCGGCATATTGGGTTACCTCGTCGATGAGGGTTTGGTCACGCATGGGCTTGAACTCGCGCCATACATAGGCCAGGTCCTGGGTGGTATTAAGGACGGAATTGGCCTGGATGTCGAAGTCGCCGGCGTCGTACCAGCCACCCACGGCCAGGCCGGGGATGTGCTCCAGCGGCTGGTATTTGGTGTTGGTCTCATTGCCCTGGAAATAGCCGTCGTGGAGGCGCACGTTGGCCGGAGCCTGGAGGGCGTCGTCCATATTGGCGCGGCCGTGCCAGATGCGGTATGCTTCATTCACCTCCATGTGGTCCATATTCACCACCAGCGAGATGTCCATGGAAGGATGCCATTTGTCGCCGTAGACATCCTTGTCGATGGGGAAGGCGTTGGTTTCCACGCCCTGATAGTCGATGCAGTAGAGACCGGGTTCCCGCACGTCGGAGAAGTCCAGCTGCACATAGTTATAACGGTAGTGGTATTCGCCCCAGATCTTGGCGGTCATCCGCTTCACGACGTCCTTGCTGCCGTCGGGGTTCACCTTGAGGAGCCGGCCGATGGATTCCGGGGAATCGTTCTTGTCCATTTCCACCACGGCCACCTTCTTCTGGGCCGGGGTATATCCCACCTGGGAGAAGCCGATGTTGGGCTTGCGGATCCAGCTGTTGGAGATGCTGGGCTCCAGATACCATTCCAGCACCTTGCCGGTCTTGCCGCCGGGCAGCAGGGAACGGAGCACGAACATGCCGTTCTGGGCCAGGTGACGGCCGTCGAAGATGCTGATCTCTTCATCGGAGGTAACGCTTACGCGAAGGGCTTCGTCCTCCGGGGCCATCACGATCCGGTGACCCGTGGAGAGCGGGAGCGGTACCAGGAAATCTCCGCGTCCGCGGTCGTCAAAGGTGGATTCGCCAAAGTACTGGGGGATCTTCTCGCTCACCGGATGTACCTCCGTGTCGTGCATGGGATACTTGGGGAGGATCCGGGCCAGGTTGTCCACCAGATAGTTGTGGCCGAAGTAGGATGCCGGGAAGAATTCCAGGTTCATGCCGGCCTTGCCCACCAGTTCTGCGGGGACGGGCTTGTCCAGCCAGATCTGGATAACTACACCCTTGTCCTTGGGCAGCACCTTGAAGCGGGGGACAAAACCATAATCTTCATAGTTCAGGTCCACTTCCACGCTGCTTTCCTTGCGGTCTATCCGGCGGGGGCTCACCACGCCGAAGATATCCCACTGCTCCGGCGTATTCATCAGACGGATGCCGCCGCCGGTGGCAATCCGTTCGCCCCGCTGGATGATCTCCAGGCCGGCGAACTTCTCGTCGTAGAAGCTTCCGTTGTAAATGTTGTTGTAAACGAGTACATTGGTGCCGCGCGCCTCAAAGTAACCGAGGTCGTTCAGCTGCATGCTCTGGGCGGATGCCCGTTGGGAAAAGAGTGCTGGCAATGAAAGCAGCAGGACAAGTAAAAGTCGTCTCATACTAAATGGTTATAGTGATTGTATAGATATGGCCGATATTTCCTGCAAGTTACTAATAATATGGCTCGATTCCAAATAAAAGTGCGAAAAAATGCTAATACCCCGCCATCCATTGGCAAGGGTATTAGCATAAAGTGTTGTGGGATAGAATGAAAAGTGCTATTCGGCTGTAAAATCATCCTTTCCCACACCGCAAATGGGGCATACCCAGTCGGCGGGAATGTCTTCAAAGGCGGTTCCGGGAGCAATGCCGCTGTCCGGATCTCCGACGGCGGGGTCATAGACGTACCCGCAGATGTTGCAAACGTATTTTTTCATATCAGTGAGGGTTTAAAGGCCGATGGTCTTGAAGAAGTCGTTACCCTTGTCGTCCACCAGGATGAAGGCGGGGAAGTCCTCCACGGTGATCTTCCAGATGGCTTCCATCCCCAGTTCCGGGTACTCTACACATTCGATGCTGCGGATGCTGCTCTGGGAAAGCACTGCAGCAACGCCGCCGATGGTGCCCAGGTAGAAGCCGCCATGTTTGTGGCAGGCGTCCGTCACCATCTGGGAGCGGTTGCCCTTGGCAATCATCACCAGGGAGGCGCCGTGGTCCTGGAATTCATCTACATACGGGTCCATGCGGTTGGCCGTGGTGGGGCCCATGGAACCGCAGGGGTATCCTTCCGGTGTTTTGGCCGGTCCGGCATACAGGATGGGGTGGTCCTTGAAATACTGAGGCATCCCTTCACCGGCATCCAGGCGGGCTTTCAGCTTGGCGTGGGCGATGTCCCGGGCCACGATGATGGTTCCCTTCAGGTTCACGCGGGTGCCCACGGTATATTTGGTGAGCTCTGCACGGACGGCGTCAATGCCCTTGTCCAGGTCTATTTCAATGCCCTTGGGGCCTTCGCCGGGACGGCGCAGCTCTTCCGGAATCAGTT
>JAEEQF010000168.1 GCA_016285175.1 Bacteroidales bacterium | reverse complement strand
AGCTATCCTGCCATCCTGGCCCAGTTGTCATCGGTGATGATGCAGTACATAGACACCTCCATGGTGGGGCATCTGGGACCGGAAGCGGGAGCGGCCATCGGCCTCGTTTCCACCTGCCTGTGGCTCATGGGCGGCTTCGGGATGGCCGCCACCAGCGGTTTTTCCGTGCAGGTGGCGCACCACATCGGCGGCAACGATTTCAGGGGCGCAAGGGATATCCTGCGCCAGGCCCTGGTGTGCGTGCTGGGCTTCAGCGCCGTCATCGGCCTGGTGGGCGTAGCCGTGCATCAGCAGCTGCCAGTGTGGCTGGGCGGCGGAGAGGACATCGTGGCAGATGCCGCCAAGTATTTCCTCATCATGTCCCTGTTCATGCCGGCCATGCTCCTGGACTGGATGTGCGCCGCCATGCTGCAGGCCAGCGGCAACATGAAGGTGCCCAGCATCCTCAGCATCGGCATGTGCCTCATGGACGTGGCATTCAATTACTTATTCATCTATGTGCTGGACATGGGCGTAGTGGGCGCGGCCATCGGAAGCGGCCTGGCCGAGGTCCTTACGGGCATCCTCATGTTCTCCTTCCTGGTCTTCCGCTCCAAAGAACTGCGCCTGACGCATGAGCGGGGCAGTTTCCGGCCCACGGAACCGGTTATCCGGAAAGCCCTGGACATCAGCGGGCCGATGGCCTTCCAGAACGTCCTCATGCGCGGCGGATACATTGCCGCCACGGTGATTGTGGCGCCGCTGGGCACCATCGCCATAGCCGCCAACTCATTTGCCATCACGGCCGAAAGCCTCTGCTACATGCCCGGCGCGGGCATCGCCGACGCGGCCACCACCCTGGTGGGCCAGTCCATCGGCGCGCGCAGGAAGGAACTGGCCAAACGCTTTGCCTGGATCACCACCTTCCTGGGCATGGGCATCATGGGACTGTTGGCCATCCTCATGTTCATTTTCGCGCCCCAGATGATGGGGCTCCTCTCCCCCGACGCCGCTGTGATAGACCTGGGAGCCCGCGTACTGAGGATAGAGGCCTTTGCCGAACTGGGCTATGCCGCCGCCATGGTGGCCTACGGTGCCTGCGTGGGCGCCGGCGACACCAAGTGGCCCAGCTTCATGAACCTGGGCTCCATGTGGATAGTGCGCATTATCCCGGCCATCTTCCTGACCAGGATCTATGGCCTGGTGGGATTCTGGATCTGCATGGCGGTGGAACTCACCTTCCGGGGAGTCATCTTCCTCATCCGCCTTTACAGGGGGAAATGGCTTAAAGAAGCGCTCTAAAGATCCATCAGCGGAGAAGACTCTCCCCTGCGCAGCACCCTGAGGCCCACGGACCCCGGCGCAACCCCCACTTCCGTGAGGGCGGCCGCGGTGCAGTCGTAGGCCACCTGCGGCGTATTGTTGTTGCCGCTCAGATGGCAGAGGAAAACGTGCCGGAGGCCCGGATGCAGGAGGCGCGTCACCGTCTGGGCACAGATGTCATTGGAAAGGTGCCCTGCCCCGTGGCTGATTCGGTCCTTGAGTTCCTGGGGGTAACTGCCACCCACCAGCATGTCCACGTCAAAATTGGATTCTATCACCAGAGTGTTGGCCAGGGAGCCCCATTTCATGGCTTCCACGGGCACGTGGCCCAGGTCTGTCATGAGCACGAACAGTTCTTCCCCACAGCGGATGGCATAGCCCACGCACTGGGTGGCATCGTGCGGAACCTCGAAGTATTGCACATCAAAATCCGGCGTCACGGGATTCCAGACGCCCCGCTCCAGGTTCTGACGGCAGGCCCCTATCCATTCGGCCGTGAAAGGATGACGGGAAAGGGCGCCGTGCAGGATGGGTGTAGTCCACACCGGCATGGCCAGGCGCTTGCAGAAGGAACCCAGGCTGCGGATATGGTCCCCATGGTCGTGGGTGATGAGGACGGCCGATATGTCCTGCAGGCCCAGGCCCACCATTTCCAGCTCTTTCTTCACCCGGCGGAAACTCACCCCGGCATCTATGAGGATGCCCGAGGATGGCCCCAGGAGAAGGGAGCAATTGCCACAGCTGCCGCTGGAGAAACTGATGAAGCGCATCATAACTGTTCCTCCTCCTTGCAGTAGCGGGCGATGGCGGGATAGGCGGCCTCCACGCCCAGTTCTCCGGCCCGGGAAAGGTCTATGCAGCCTTTCTCCTTATCCTTCAGATAGATGAGCACCAGGGCGCGGTTAAAATAGGCATCGGCCATCCAGGGATATTGCTGGATGGCTTTGTCGTAACTCTCGATGGCCTCCACAAAGCGGGAGCTGAGCACGTACAGGTTACCCAGGTTGAACTGGATGTACGGGAAGGAAGGAAGCTGCTCTGCGGCGGCTTCCATATCGGCCAGGGCTTCGGAATAGTCGTATTCCTGGGTTATCTGCTCCCGCACACGGGCACGGGTGTTCTTCTGGTCGTCCATCGTGAGGGTTTGCACGTTGGACTCGAAGGAGGCTATGAATTCAATCATTTCGGCCCGGAGCACGCCGCGGTTCATAAGGTAGAAAGCCTTGTAATACGGGTCATACACGCCTGACGGGTCTGCTTCCGCCGCCTTCGAGAACTGCTGCAGAGCCTGGGAGTACTGCCGTTTGCCAAGCTCCTGCAGGCCCTTGAGGAAGGCGCCTGCCGCCCCGCTGCCCACAGCGGCGTCCAGGACAGCTTCCGAAGAGGTGGCGTCCCGGTCCGAAGAAACGGTCACCGGCAGCGGCAGGGAGGCCACGAACTGGTCCAGGAGCCGGTTCTCGTATTTGTGCTCCAACGCATAATTGGTGGGATCGTTGGCATCCGTGAGCACGAACTTGTACAGCGGCTTCAGGTTGATGTCGATATCCCGGTGAC
This sequence comes from Bacteroidales bacterium, assembly GCA_016285175.1. Taxonomy (GTDB): domain Bacteria; phylum Bacteroidota; class Bacteroidia; order Bacteroidales; family UBA932; genus Cryptobacteroides. The sequence goes on along the minus strand of JAEEQF010000168.1, from coordinate 160 downwards.
GCAGCATTTCGTTGTCGAAACCGGAGCGGGCGAAGTCCGCATCCAGGGCCAGCAGGCTGCTGTATTTCTTGGTAGTATCGGCAAAATCGGCCCCCGAAGCGGTGCTGGTGCGGTATTCCGCCACTTTCCGCTGCGCGGTGCGGTAGTCTTCCCGCGAAGC
>JAEEQF010000004.1 GCA_016285175.1 Bacteroidales bacterium | reverse complement strand
TTCCAGGAGGCATAGGCAATGCAGGGGGCCGTGTTGCGGCCTTCCGGTTCGGCCAGTATCTGGTCGGCGGGAATGGCGGGGAGCTGCTCCTTTACCAGGTCCACGGACTTTTCTCCCGTCACCACCCAGAAATGGTCCGGTGCGCACACCGGCGCAAAACGGTCCACCGTGAGCTGGATGAGGCTGCGGCCAACGCCCAGCACGTCAATGAATTGTTTGGGTACTTCGGGCGTGGAGAGGGGCCACAGGCGGCTGCCCACGCCGCCGGCCATTATCACTACGTGTGTATTCATAGTCATTAATTACGGTCTATCCCTAAAGGGGTTACAATTTTACGGAAAAATCCCTGCAATTCAAATTTTATTTTTGTAAATTTGCTAATCGAACCCTGGACACTATAACTCTTAACTTAATTAATACTAGCATTATGGCATCCATTACCGACATCATTTCCTCACTGGTAAAGTCAGAGACCGCCAGCGTGAGCATTCCCTCCAATGTGAAAGACCAGGTCCTGGGCGGCCTGGGCAACTCCATCCTGGGAAGCCTTACCCAAACCGTAGCCAAGCCGGGTGGCGTGGACCTGGTGAAGGGCCTGCTCACAGGTTCTTCCAATGCTTCTTCCAGCCCCATCACCGCACTGGCCGGCAGCCTGTTCAAGAACAATGTCCTTTCCAAGCTGGACCTGGGCAAGCTGGCCCCCGTACTGGCCGGTCTCATCCCCGTCATTATGGGCAAGCTGGGCGGCATCCTCAAGGACCGGGATGGTGACGGCGACGTAGACCTCAACGATATCATCCTCACCCTCAAGGGCGGCGGCCAGAAGGCGGCTCCTGCTGCCGGTGGCCTGGGCGGCGGCCTGCTGGGCGCAGCCACCAGCATCCTGGGAGGCATTCTGGGCGGCAAGAAATAGGAAGGTTTTTCAACTCTTTTACAATTGGGGTGTGCCGCGCGGTGCACCCTAATGTTTTTTTGCGTATATTTACGGCTCAAAAACGTAGTGTATGAAAAAATTACTGATTCTGGCCGCGGCCGTGCTCGCACTGGCATCCTGCGGCAACAAGTACCAGACCGTGAAGGGAGACCCCCTGCAGGCAAAGATCTACACCCTGGACAACGGTCTCAAGATTTACATGACAGTTAACAAGGACGAGCCCCGCATCCAGACCTATATCGCGGTGCGCTCCGGCGGTAAGAACGACCCTGCCGACAACACCGGCCTGGCCCACTACCTGGAGCACATGATGTTCAAGGGGACGGAGCAGTTCGGCACCCAGGACTATGCGGCCGAAAAGCCCATGCTGGACCAGATTGATTCCCTCTTCGAGGTATATCGCACCCTCAAGGGCCCCGGCGAGCGCAACGCCCTTTACCACCAGATAGATTCCATCAGCTACGAGGCCTCCAAGATTGCCATCCCCAATGAGTACGACAAGCTGATGTCCATCATCGGCTCGGAGGGCTCCAATGCCTATACCAGCACGGACGTCACCTGCTATGTGGAGGAAATCCCGTCCAACCAGCTGGAAAACTGGGCCCGCATCGAGGCCGACCGCTTCATGAACTGCGTCTTCCGCGGTTTCCACACGGAGCTGGAGGCGGTGTATGAGGAGAAGAACATGGGTATGGCCTCCGGCAGTGAAAATGCCTCCGAGGCCCTGGATTCCATGCTTTTCCAGGGACACCCGTACGGCACGCAGACCGTGATCGGCACGCAGGACCACCTGAAGAATCCTTCCCTGAAGGCCATCCGCAAGCAGAAGGACACCTACTATGTGCCCAACAACGTGGCCATCTGCCTGTCCGGCGACTTCGATCCGGACCAGGTGGTGAAGGTTGTGAAGAAATACTTTGGCAGCTGGAAGGCCAATCCGGACCTCCCGGTATGGAAATCGCCCAAGGCCGTGGACCTCACCCGGCCCGCCGAGAAGGAAGTGTGGGGCAACGAGGCCGATTTCGTCCTGATGGCCTGGCGCACTCCCGGCGCCAGCGACACCGAGAGTGACGTGACCGACATTGCCGGAGACATCCTGTACAACGGCATGGCCGGCCTGGTGGACCTGGATGTGATCCAGAAGCAGGCCGTACTGGACGCCATGGTATACCCCTATACCCAGGCCGACTACGGCGAATTTATGGTCCAGGCCTTGCCCAAGCAGGGCCAGAGCCTGGAGGAGGTGCGCGACATCTTCCTGGCCGAAATGGCCAAGCTCCGCGCCGGCGAATTCTCCGAAGAGCTGGTGGAGGCCGCCAAGGCCAACTACAAACTGCAGCAGATGCGGAGCCTTACCAGCAACAGCCGCCGGGCCGATAAGTTTGTGGACAGCTTCATTAACGGAACCACTTGGGAATCAGAGGTCCGGAAGATGGACCGCATTGCCGCCCTCACCAAGGAGGACATTGTGGCCTGGGCCAATAAGTACATCAAGGCCGACAATTACGCCATCGTGTACAAGCACAACGGCAAGAACCCCAACGAGAAGAAGATCGAAGCCCCCAGGATCACGCCCATCGTGACCAACCGTGACAAGCAGAGCGCCTTCCTGCAGGAGATTGCCGCCAATGAGCCCGCCCCCATCGAACCGGTATTCGTGAACTTCGAAAAGGATATGTCCGTGCTCAAGATGGGCGAGGTGGAACTCCTCTACAAGAAGAACGACAAGAACGATATCGCCCAGCTGAGCTTCATCTACGACCGCGGCAGCGATGACGACCCGCTCCTGAGCCTGGCTTCCAGCTACATCACCTATCTGGGAACGCCCGGGAAGAGCGCTGCCGATATAGCTACGGAAATGTACGGCCTGGCCTGCAGCGCCGATGTCCGTGTGAGCGGCAATACCACTACGCTCAACGTGAGCGGCCTCAGCGAGAATATCGGCAAGGCCCTCGCCATCGAGGAAGGCCTGGTGGAGGGTGCCGTGGCCGATCCGGAAGTCCTCTCCGAACTGAAGGCCGACCTCCTCCGCAGCCGCCTGGACTCCAAGATGAACCAGCGCGCCTGCAACAGCGCCCTGCAGACCTACGTGATGTACGGTCCGGAATACATTGCCAAACGCACCCTGGACAACGCCGCCGTGGCCGCCGTTTCCTCCGAGGAGCTGCTGGCCGCCCTGCGCGACCTTTCCGGCAAGAAGCACACCATCCTTTATTACGGCCCTGCATCGGCCGATGAGGTGAAAGCCCTGCTCTCTTCCCACAAGACGGAAGGCCTGGAGCCCCTGGAGAAATCCCATCCCGTGAAGCAGGTCACGCCCGACAAGCGCGTGGTGCTGGCTCCTTATACCGCCCGCCAGTTCAACTACATGCAGTATTCCAACCGCGGAGAACAGCTGGATCTGTCGCAGGATCCGTACATCGACCTCTTCAACGAGTACTACGGCGGCGGCATGAACGCCATCGTATTCCAGGAAATGCGGGAATCCCGCGCCCTGGCCTATAGCGCCGGCGCCTTCCTGAGCGGTCCTTCCTACAAGGGCGATACCTATGGCTTCCGTGCCACCATCGCTTCCCAGAACGACAAACTCCGCAAGGCCGTGGAAGGTTTCGACGAGATTATCGAGAACCTGCCGCTGGCTTCGGAGAACCTGGAGATTGCCAAGACCTCCATCCTGGGCAGGCTGCGCACCCAGCGCACCATCGGCGCCGCCGTGCTTAACAGCTACCTGAACGCCCGGGAACTGGGCATCACCGAGCCGCGCGACAAGCAGGTGTACGAGAAGGTGGCTTCCCTCACCATGGGAGACCTCTTGGAGACCCACGCCCGCTGGATCAAGGACCGCACCTACTGGTACGCCATCCTGGGAGACCCGTCCGACCTGGACATGGACTTCCTCAAGTCCCTGGGCCCGGTGCAGCAGGTATCCCTGGAAGAGATCTTCGGCTACTAGCCTGAAGGAAGGATAACTGAAGATAGATAAATAGATAAAGTATAAATTTGCCGGGGGCATCGGCCTTTTCCTGCCCCCGGCAAATCTATACTCTATCTACACTGTTATCAGTTATCTACACTGTTTTCAGGTTTCCGCTTGATATTCCAAGATATCGCCCGGTTGGCAGTCCAGTGCCTTGCAAATGGCCTCCATGGTTGACAGACGGATGGCCTTGGCTTTGCCGCACTTCAGGATGGAAAGGTTGGCTGGGGTGATGCCGACTCTCTCCGCCAGCTCGCCGGAAGACATTTTCCGGCGGGCCAGCATTACATCTATATTGGTGATGATCGGCATAATCCCTTACTTTTCTTCCTCTGCGGGCTGCTCTTCCGGCTGCTGCTTACCCTTCAGGTACGAAGGAAGCTCCATGCCGGCCATCTTGAAGAGTTCGTCCAGCGGGGGAACGCTCTTCATCATCCCGGAGATGAAATTGGACGTGGCGGTCTTGCCGTCGGTGCCGTTGCCGGTATCCCAGACGGTTACCTTGTCAATGTTGATGCCCTTCACGGCCTCTACCTGGGTCTTCACCAGTTCGGGCAGTTTATCGGCAATCATCATCAGTACGGCCTTCTGGGCATCGCCTTCGGCGGCGCCCACCAGGTTCTTGAAACCGTCGGCCTGCTTGGTGAGGATTTCCAGCATACCCTTTGCCTGGGCGTCCATCTTGGCGAAGATAGCGTCGGCCTCACCCTTTGCCTTGCGGCGGATCTGCTCGGCTTCTGCCTCGGCCTCGATGATCTTCTTCTGCTTGTCAATCTCTGCAGCCACAACGATGTTGGCCTTCTGGGTGGCCTGCTCGCGTTCTGCACGGGCCAGTTCGGCGTCGCGCTCACTCTGGTAGGCTTCCTCCAGGGCCTTGGCGGCCTGCACCTTTTCTGCGGCCACGGCCAGGCGGTCCGCTTCTGCGGTCTTCTGGCGGCGGAGGGCGTCGGAATTGGCAATCTCGATCTTGGCGCTGTTTTCACCCTTCACGGCGTCTGCGTCGGCGGCGGCCACGTTCACACGGGTGTCCTTGTCGGCCATGGCCTTACCGGTTTCACCGTAACGGTTCTGCTCTGCCACGCTCTTCTTGGCGTCGTTGATGGCTTTGGCGGCGGCTTCCTTACCCAGGGCCTCGATGTAGCCGGATTCGTCGCGGATATCGGTGACGTTCACGTTGATGAGCTTGAGGCCGATCTTGCGGAGTTCGGCTTCCACGTTGGTGGAAACGTTTGCAAGGAACTTGTCGCGGTCGGCATTGATTTCCTCGATGTCCATGGTGGCGATCACCAGACGCAGCTGGCCGAAGAGGATATCCGTGGCGATGTTCTGGATGCTGTCCACGCTAAGGCCCAGGAGGCGCTCCGCGGCGTTGGTCATATTCTCCGGCTCCGTGGAGATACCCACGGTGAAGCGGCAGGGAACGTCCACGCGGATGTTCTGCTTGGACAGGGCGTTGGTGAGGTTGCACTCGATGCTGATGGGCTTGAGGTCCAGGAAGGCATAGTCCTGGAACACAGGCCAGATGAAGGCGGCACCGCCGTGGATGCAGCGGGCGCTGGAAATGGAACCGGTGGCGTTCTTGCCGGTTTTACCGTAGATGACAAGGATCTTGTCCGACGGGCAGCGGCGATAGCGCCTGAGGATGGCCGCCAGGGTGACGAACACCACGGCCACGATGATAAGGATCAGATACAGCTGGTTCATATTAAATGGTATAAGTGTTTGTTTCTTCTACTAACAGGGTGTTGGCGTCTACAACGTCCACTACACGGATGGAGGAGCCGGTCTTGAGGGCCTGTTCACTTTCGGTGATGGCGTCGTATTCGCGCACGGCGCCGGCGATGGTGATCTGTACCTTGCCCATACCGCTCCGGGCGGCGGGGATGGTAAGATACACCTTGCCCTCACAGCCGGCGGCCGATTTCTGGAGGTTGATGTTGCCGCTCTGCTGCATGCCGGAGAGCCACTTGAACAGGTACATCACGGCGGCCACCAGGGCTACGCCGATAATGACGGACACCAGGATGAGCAGGCCGGTGGAGGGGATGTTGTCCTGCAGCAGGATGGCGCTCCATCCGAAACCCAGCAGGAAATTCACGAAGTTGCGGAAGGTGTAAAGGTTGGAGCCGCCTTCTATATTGGAAAGGTCTGCCCCGTCCATGGACGTATCCACATCTACGTCGAAGTTCGTGTCGGCGTCGGCCCCTACGAAGGTCATGATGCTCTGGATAATGAATATGAGCGAGGCCGCGAGGGTGACGCCCCAGAGGATTTTCATAATAAGGCTGAGTCCAGCCCACCAAGATGCGATCATAGCTGTTTAGTTTTTGGTTTCTTTTGCAAAGATAGTAATTATTTATTGATTTGCAACAAAAATTTATAAAAATTGCGAAAATAATCTAAAATGGGTCAAAAATGCACTTTGGGAGTGCTTGACAGCTTTGATAATTCAGGAAGGATGGTTAAATTTGTAAGCTATGTTAAAGATACTAAAGGCGTCTGCCGGTTCCGGCAAAACATACAAGCTGGCCTTGGAATATATCCGCCTGGTGGTGTCCTCCGACAGGGCGGACGCCTATCGGCATATCCTGGCCGTCACCTTTACCAATAAGGCTACGGACGAGATGAAGCGCCGGATCCTCAAGGAACTGGCGGTGCTGGCAGAGGATCCGGAGGTATCGCCTTATTATAAGGAACTGCTGGCCGTTGCCGATAAGGAAACCCTGCAGCGGCGGGCATCGGCCCAGCTCTCGGGCATCCTTCACGACTATTCTTCCTTTGCGGTTTCCACCATCGACCGCTTTTTCCAGCAGACGCTGCGGGCTTTTTCCCGGGAGATAGGGCAGTATGCCTCCTACCAGGTCCAGCTGGACCGGAAAGCCCTGGTGGACGAAAGTGTGGACCGGGTGCTGGACAGTCTCACGGAAGAGGATAAAACCCTTCTGGACTGGCTTACGCGCGGGGTGAAGGAGGATCTGGAGAGCGGCCGGGGCCTTTCATTGGAGGGCCGCCTGCAGGAGGTGGGGGAGAGCCTGCAAACCCTGCCGGATGGCCGGCTGGATTTCCCCCGGGAGCGCCTGGAAACCCTGCATAAGCATTGCAGGCAGTTGCAGGAGGAGTTTCCGCTGCAGGTAGAGGAGGCGGCCAAAAAGGTGCTGGAAGTCCTGAAGGACCACGGGATTACCCCCGCAGAGAGTAACGGCGGTTTCCTCAAGGCCCTGTACAATTATCTGGAGCCGGAGCCGCGGGCCCAGGTGAAAGACCTTACGTCTGCTTTCCGCGGCAAGGCGGCGGACTCTTCCAAATGGTTCGCCAAGAGCCGGGATGCCCTGCGCCTGGAGATGGAAGGTTCGCTGGAAGGCCCCCTGGATGCCTTCTGCGCCCTTTTTGACCAGCCCTATAAGGAATACCTCACCGCCCGTGTGATCCAGGGACAGCTCTACAGCCTGGGCGTGGCGGAGGAACTCCGGCAGGCCTTCGTCCAAATCCAGAAGGAGAAGAACGTGCTGTCACTGGAGGATTCCAATACCATCCTGCATGGCATCATAGACGGGACGGAAACCCCGTTCATCTACGAAAAGCTGGGCGTCCGCTTTGAGGATTTCCTCCTGGACGAGTTCCAGGACACCTCCCGCATCCAATGGGAGAATTTCAGCCCGCTGCTGCACAATGCCGATGCCTCCGGCTTCGCCTCCCTGGTGGTGGGCGATGTGAAGCAGTCCATCTACCGCTGGAGAGGATCGGACTGGGACCTGCTGGGGAGCCGCCTGCAGAAGGAATTCGGCCTTTCGGACCAGGAGGTGGAGAAGTTGGATCAAAACTTCCGCACCTGCCGCACCATCGTGGATTTCAACAACCGTTTCTTCGGCTTTGCGGCGGAGCAGCTGGACCGTGCCCTGGGCGGTCCCGTGGTGAGCCCCCTCTATGCCGATGTGGACCAGCATCCCTGCTTCAAAGACCCCCATCCCGGCTGGGTGGAGGTCCGTTTTACGGAGGACCAGATGGAAGAGGTCCTCTCCACGCTCCGGGACCTGCAGGAGCAGGGTGCGCAGTGGGGTGACGTGGCCATCCTGGTGCGGGACAACCGCTCCGGGGCCGATATAGCCGCCCGGCTCATCCAGGAGGAGATCCCGGTGGTGTCGGACGACTCGCTCTTTGTGAAAACTTCCGTCACGGTGCGCCGCCTGGTCTCCCAGATGTCGCTTTGCGACAAGCCGGACAATCCGGAAAAACCCTCCGTGGCCGCTTTCCTGGCCGGCTCCCTGGACGTGCAGATACCGGAGCACTTCCATTCGCTCACGGACCTGGCCGAAGCCCTGCTGCGGGATCTCCGGGAGGCGGACCCGTCCCGCTTCCAGGCCGAAGTGCCCTATATCCAGTCCTTCATGGACTATTTGCAGGACTGGGTGGCCACGGGAGGCAACAACCTGGGCGCCTTCCTTCGGGCCTGGGAGGACGCGGATCCCAAGATCGCTTCGCCCCGGACGGAGAGTTCGGTGCGCATCATGACGGTGCACAAGGCCAAGGGACTGGAATTCCCCTTTGTTATCTTCCCCTTTGCGGAAAAGGTGGGCCTGTACAAGAATACGCAGAAGTGGTGCGGATGCGGGGAGGATGTCTTTTATGTGGACTTGGGCAGCGGATCGGCCCGGACACTGTTTGACGGGGATTATCTGGAGGAAAACCGGCTGCAGGCGGTGGACAACATCAATGTCTTCTACGTGGCCATGACGCGTCCCAAGTACGGCCTCAAAGTGATAGCCGCCCCTCCTTCCCAGACCTTCCTGAAGGCCCTTTCCGGCGGGGAAGTGTCCTCCTGGGGCAATCTGGCCAATCTGCTGTATGCCTTTGTGGGCGGTTCCGCCTTCCAGGCCGGGGAGCCCTATCCTTTCCGTTCGCTGGAGCGGGAGCAGGAAGATGCGGAGGTACTGGAAACGGGCTATCCGTCGTATCCCGCCGGAACGGGGAACCGCCTCAGATTCAGCCCGGAAGCGGCCGATTATTTTGGGGAGGACGGCAGTTTCGGCCCGGAGGCCAGCCGCCGCATCCGGGGCAATGTCCTGCACCGGATCCTCTCCGATGTCCTGGTTCCGGAGGACATCCCCGCTGCCGTGGAAGCCGCCGTCCGGAGGGGAGAACTGCCATCGGCCCTCCGGGAAGAGACCCTGGCCCTGCTGCGGGAGCGTCTGCACTCCGTTGCCGGGCGCGGCTGGTTCGCGCCCCACGCCAAAGTCCGCTGCGAAGGGGCCATCCTGTCCCCGGAAGGCGGAGAGTACAGGCCAGACCGCGTAATCCTTTTCCCGGACGGCTCCGTGGATATAGTGGATTACAAGTTCGGCGCCCCGGAAGCGGGATACCGCCGCCAGGTGGAGCGTTACAAGGCACTTTACCGGAAAATGGGGTATGCCCCGGTCCGCGGTTTTCTCTGGTATTTTCAGGAAAAAGCGGGCGGGGAAATAGTAGAAGTTTAAGAGGAATTCGTTATCTTTGCAGACAGTCAAGAAAATTGTGAGTCTATGGAAGCAAGTGAGAACAGCATAAAACTCTATTACAATACGGAAGTGGAACGGCTCAAGATGCCGGAATATGGCCGCAACGTGCTCCAGATGGTGGAACAGCTCAAGGATATTCCGGACAAGGAAAAGCGCACCCAGCAGGCCTATGCGGTGGTGAAGGTGATGGAAAGCCTCAATCCGCAGGTGCACCAGCAGGAGAACTGGGCCCAGAAGCTCTGGGACCATCTCTATATGATTGCCGGATATGACCTGGACGTGGATTCGCCCTATCCCGCCCCCATCCCGGAGCAGGTGAACAGCAAGCCGGATCCCATCCCGCTCAATATCAAACCCATCCGCGCCCGTCATTACGGCCGGAACATAGAGAGTATCCTGGACCTCATCGCCAGTGAACCGGAAGGGGAGATGAAGACGGAAATGATCCGTTCCCTGGCCATCTACATGCGTCAGCAATACCTTATCTGGAACAAGGATACGGTGGCCGACGAAACCATCTTTGCCGATATAGAGCGCCTCTCCGGCGGCCGCGTAACCGTGCCCCGGGATCTGGAGCTTTCCAAGATCTCTTCGGACGCCTCCTTCAACCGTCCCGGCCTCAATCTGGGCTTCCAGGGCGGCGGAAAGGCCAAATTCAACCGCAATTACAGGAAAAACGGTAAGAAAAAATGAAATGGGTTCCTAAATGGTGGGAGCGCCTGAGTGAGCGCAAGCAAGCGGGTATCCGTCTTGCCTTCATTGCCGTGGTGCTCATTGTCACGGTCCTCACGCTGGTATCCGTGACGTCCTATTTCTTCACCTGGCGGCAGGATCAGAGCGTGGCAACGGCCGCGGCCGATGCTGCCGTGCAGAACGCCGCCGCTTCGTCGGGTTTCTCCATCGGCCGTTTCCTGGTTACGGAGAGTTTTGGCATCGCAGCCCTCTTGGTGGTGGCTTTCCTGGTGGTGTGGAGCGTGAAACTTTGCTGGAAAAACTGCCCCTGGAGTCTTAAGAAGTGGTTCTTCGGCTGCCTCACGGGCGCCTTCCTTTTCTCCTGGATCGCCGCTTTCGTGGGAGACCTCTTCGGCCTGGGCTATGTGTTCGGCAGCGGCCTGGGCGGCCGGGCCGGCGGTACGCTGGTAGACTGGGTGCTCCGGCACGTGGGAGAACTCATCGGCGGCCTGGTCCTCCTGGCCCTGCTGGCTGTGTGGCTGTATTGCCTCAGCAGCCGCTTCTCCAATCTCCTTATGGGAAAGAAGCCGGAACCCGGGCAGGAGCCGGAAACAACGCCGGAGGAAGAACCGGCGGATGAACCTGTAGAAGAACAGGTGGAGGAGACACCTGTTGTTACACCTGCCTTCGTTAGCTCCCTTTCCGGAGAGGAAGAAGCGGAGAAGGAAGAGACTCCCAAGGCCCCCCGCAAGCGCAAAACCGTTGTGGTGCAGCCGGAACAGGAGGGAGAGGGCAAGTTCGAGGTGGTTACGGACGACTCCCTGGAGGAGGAAGTGAAGGAACCGCTCCCGCCCATAGACAACCGCCTGGACCCGCCGGACGGCCTTCCCAAGTATAAGCTGCCGGATATCTCCATTTTGGGAGACTATGCCAATGCCCGTCACGAGGTCTCGCAGGACGAACTCAACCGCAACAACAATAAGATCCGTGCAACCCTGGCCAGCTATAAGATCCAGGTACGAGATGTAACGGCTGTGGTAGGACCCACCGTAACCCTCTATAAGGTATATCCTGCTCCGGGGGTGAAGATATCGGCCATTAAGCAACTGCAGGAAGATATCGGCATTTCGCTTAACGCCAAGGGCGTGCGTATTACCACCCTGTCGGATTCCGTGGGCATCGAGGTGGCCAATGACAAGGCTTCCATCGTGCCGCTCAAGGCCCTGCTCAACAGCCCGGCCTTCCGGGAATCCAAGGCGGAACTGCCCGTGGCCATCGGCTATACCATCTCGCAGGAGGTGAAGGTCTTTGACCTGGCCGATGCCCCGCACCTGCTGGTGGCCGGCGCTACCAAGCAGGGTAAGTCCGTGGGTCTTAACGTGATTGTGGCCTCGCTGCTGTACAGCAAGCACCCGTCGGAACTCAAATTCGTGTTTGTGGACCCCAAGATGGTGGAATTCACCCCGTACGGACGGCTGCTGCACCACTATCTGGCGGTACTGCCCAATGCCACCAGCGAGCAGGAGGAGAAGGACCGTGCCATAGTGAAGAACGCCAAGGATGCCGCCGCCGTGCTGCAGAGCCTGTGCGTGGAAATGGACGCCCGCTACGAACTGCTCTCCCAGGCCATGGTGAACAATGTGAAGCTGTATAACGCCAAATACAAGGAACGCCGCCTGCGTCCGGACCAGGGACACCATTTCCTGCCGTACATCGTTGTGGTAGTGGATGAGTATGCCGACTTGACCATGTCCGTGGGCGCCGGTCCGGAATCCAAGGCCCTGGCCCGCAGCATCACCACTTCCGTGATCCGCCTGGCCCAGAAGGGCCGTGCGGCGGGCCTGCACGTGATCCTGGCCACCCAGCGTCCCACCGTGGATGTGATTACCGGCCTCATCAAGGCCAACTTCCCCATGCGCATCGCTTTCCGCGTCACTTCCCGCATAGACTCGGCCACCATCCTGGACCAGCCGGGGGCCGATAAACTCATCGGCCGGGGCGACATGCTCCTGTACAGCGGCGTGGAGATGGAACGGGTGCAGTGCGCCTTCATCGGAAACGACGAGATCGTAGGCCTCACCCAGGCCGTGGGGGACCAGACCGGATATCAGAAGAGTTACAATACGCCTTATTACCTGCCCGAACCTCCCGCACCGGAAGGAGAAGACAACTCCGGCGGCGGCATGGTGGACATGAAGGCCCTGGACGAACGTTTCGAGGAAGCCGCCAAGATGATCGTCATCAACCAGCGGGGTTCCACCTCGGACCTCCAGCGCCGTCTTGGCATGGGATATGCAAAGGCAGGCAGAGTGATGGATCAGTTGGAGGCCGCGGGCATAGTGGGGCCGCAAAACGGTGCCAAGCCGCGGGAGGTTCTGGTAAAGGACCTCAATGAGCTGGAAGAGATCCTCAAGCACTTTATGGCGTAATTGAAATGAAAAGATTCCTGCTTTCCCTGGCCGTACTGGCCGCTTGTTCCGGTGCTATGGCACAAACGCGCATCCCGCTCCTGGAGAAGGTGCCGGGACACCGCGTGCAGTGCCGGTATACGTACAGCGTATCCAAGGATGGCGGCGACTTCTCAGAGGTGACCAAAGGCAGCCTGGAAGTGGAAGACAACGCTTTCCGGCTGGATGCCCTGGGGCTGAGGATCATCAGTGACGGCAGCACCCGCTGGACCCTGGATGACGAAGCCCGGGAGGCCGTGGTGGAGGCGGTGGGGGCAGAGGATGTGACGGCCAATCCGGCCCTGCTCATCGGCCATTATGCCGATTATGCCCAGGACCTGGTTGTGAATGCCAGCGGAAAGGATTTCCTGGATGTCACGCTGGTTATGGACAACACCACCCGCGCGCGTTTCTATCTGCAGGATATTGTATTTGAGGAGCCAAAAGGAAAAAGCGACTTCTCTGTGGAGGAGAAATCGCTTCCCAAGGACTATCTGGTGACAGACCTGCGTTAGACGCGGGTCTTTATTCTTTTATGCAGCGTACGCTAAGGGCTAGTGACGTTTTGCTGCCGCTGCCTTTCTGTACGGCGTTGGTGTCTGAATAGATATAGCGGAACTGGGCCAGCGATGGGTCATCGGCCTCCGTCGCTGTCCAGAACATGGCGTAGTCCATGAATCCCTGCACGTTGGAGTCTCCGCCGCTGCGGTCTACGTAGCCGGCGGGGATGGCGTTGAATTTCTTGGCGTTGGTAATGTCTACGCCCGGCCAGTAAGACCACATCTGCACGTCCAGCATGGTGGCGTTTACCATGAGGTCACAGGCGTTGGTGCCCAGGGCGTCCCACTGCTCTGCGGCGGGCAGGGTCCAGCCTTCCGGGCAGGCCGTCCGGGCCTCCTCCCAGGTGTAATACCGGCCCAGGAGCTTGTCCGTTACGTTGGAGAGGTAGAAGGAGATGCCGCTTTTGGTATTGTACAGATTGCTGGTGAGCCAGGTGGTGCCGTCAATATCGGCAACGAAGTACTTGTTTCCGTCAATTGTTGTGGTGGTCCCTTCCAGGCCGGAGAGGGAATTGTCCGGGTCTATGGCCGCGAAGGAGACGCTTACGGAAGAACTGCTGTAGCCGGAAGCGAATGCGTGGCAGGTGACGGAGATGGAACCGGGATCCAGCGGCGTATAGGTGAATTGGGGATTGGATGCCTTGATGTCGCGGGAAGTGGTGTCCCTAAGGACAGTCTTGGAATCCATGGAGACAACCCAATAAATGCCGATGGGCCCCTCCGGCGTAGTTTTGTCCGAGGTGTTGATGTTGGCAACATCGGCCTTGAAGGTTACGGTTGTGCCGGGAGCCACATAGGGGACGGGCGTTTCCGACAAATCCAGACCCTGGAGGCTGGGCGTATTCACCTTTGAGTCGTCTTTCTTACAGGAAAACGCCAGGCCCAGGCAGAGGAATACAACAAGGTATGCTATGGTTTTTTTCATACTTTTCTGTACAGAATTCACAAATATCGCTATTTTTTCGTAATTTTACACAAATTTCTTGCCATTATGAAGCATCTCCTTCCGTTGCTGGCCCTCTTTCTGGCACTTTCCTGCTCCCGTTCCGGCCATTATATCCAGGTGTCCGGACAGGCCCAGGGGGGAACCTATACCGTGAAACTGAACATGGACGGAGTCCGGGAGAGTCCGGAGGCGGTCCGGGACAGCATCGAGGCGCTGCTCATCCGGATAGATACCACTCTGTCCGGCTATAACAAGCTTTCGCAGCTTTCTCGTTTCAACGGGGGAGAGACCATCCGGCCCAATGCCCTTTTCCTGGAGATGTACGACTTTGCATACCGCATGTGGCAGCGCTCCGGAGGGGCCGTGGACTGCGCTGCAGGCCCGCTTTTCGATGCCTGGGGTTTCGGATTCCGGGAAGGGACCCTGCCCACGGACCAGGAAGTGGCCCGGCTCCGTGAGCAGTGCGGAATGGGCCGGCTGCCCTCGCAGCTGCCCTTGCAGGACGGCCTGCTGGACCCTTCGGCCCTGGACTTCCCGCGCCTCAATTTCAATGCGGTGGCCCAGGGATACAGCTGCGACATCATCGCCCGTTACCTGTATTCGCTGGGCGTGAAGGACATGCTGGTGGATATCGGCGAAATCTGGTGCGACGGCCTCAATCCTTCCGGAGCCTCCTGGGCGGTGGGGATAGACCGTCCGGTGGACCGCGGAGAGGACTCCGTGATCGGGGACGAAGGGCTCACGGGCGTGTGGCTTTCGGAGGGAAAACCCGCCGGCGTGGTTACATCGGGCAATTACCGCAAGTACTATATCAAGGACGGCCGGAAATATGCCCATACCGTGGACCCGTTGAGCGGCTATCCGGTGCAGCATAATCTCCTGAGCGCCACGGTAATTTCTTCGGAAGGCGCAGGCGTGGCCGATGCGGTGGCCACCTGGTGCATGGTGGTGGGCCTGGAAGAGGCGCAGAAGCTGGTGCTGGAAGATGCCACCCTGGAGGCCTGGCTGGTGTATTCGGCCCCGGACGGAACCATGCAGGAATGGGGCTCCCCGGGCTTCCGGATCCGGGAGTAAACTACATTGTAGCAATGATTTCCAACGCCTTTTGCAGCCAGTTGCAAAGGGCGTCCGTTGCATTTATAAGGACGCCGGGACACAGGCCGATGTCCCACAGCGCCACCGTGAGGACCGCCGTGGTCATGAGCGCCGTGGTGAGCGGCAGGGCCAGCAGGTTGGTAAGGAGGAAATGGCGGGGAAAGCTGTGGAAGCGCCACCAGGCCAGCGGCGCGGTGAAAAGCTGGCAGCTGATGCTGAGGGCGGCGGCTTTCCAGATGCGTCGGAAGGGATCCCACGCGGGAGACGGGGGATACCAGGCCTCCAGAGGGGGGTATACCAGGAAGATGCCCGCCATGGCCAGATAGGAAAGCTGGAAGCCTAAACTCTTTATGGCCGACGGGTCCAGCACCAGTTGGACCAGAAGGGCCAGGCAGAGCACCCGGGATGCTTTCCGGGGCCTTCCCGTGAGGCGCAGTATCTCGTTGATGAAGATGAACAGGAAGGCGCGGACCAGGGAAGGGGAGGCTCCTGTCATGAGGGTGAAAAAGGCGGCAGCCAGAACGATGGCGCCGAAGCGGAGGCCCCGGGCCAGGGGCGTCTGTCCCGCCACCCGGGTGAGCCGGTCGAAAAGGACATAGATGATGCCCAGGTGGAGGCCGGAGAGGGCCAGGATGTGGGAGGCTCCGCTCTCCCGGAAGGCCGATACGGTCTCCCGCGCCAAAAGGGCGCGATCGCCCGTCAGCAGGGCTGCAAGCAGGGGCGCGGTGCCTTCCGATGGGAAGGGAATATCGGCTATAAGTGCCTTCAGCCTATCTCCGGCTTCCAGGATCCAGGGGGCCGACAGCGGGGAAATGGAGGCATAGGGGAGGGAGGCCAGACCGGCCGAACAGAAGCCCAGCAGCAAAAAGGCGGCGAGGAGCACGGAGACGGAAACCCGTTCCGGCCATTCCAGGAGTTTCCGCCGCAGGAGTACGGGCACGGCGGCGAGCCCCAAAGCCGATGCCGCCGCCCAGCCCTGCCCGGCGGAAAGCGTCACCCCCGCCAGTGCTCCTATCGTAAATGATAGCGAAAGCGCTTCTATGCTTTTCGTCTCTGCCATTTATTACGAAATTACATAATAATTTATTATCTTTGCATGGATATAGAAGATATATTTTTACACTACCCATAAAGTATGATTATTCTCGTTATTAACTGCGGAAGCTCCTCCATCAAGTATCAGCTTCTGGACATGAAGAACGACGACGTCTTTGACGTTATCGCCAAAGGTATCGCGGAGAAGATCGGCCTGCCTGCCGGTATCCTTCAGTACGCTCCTGCCGGAAAGGAGAAGATTGTGAAAGACGTTCCCATCCCGGACCACAAAGTGGGCATGCAGCTCATCCTGGCGGCTCTCACGGACAAGGAGACCGGTGTGCTGGAATCCCTGGAAGACATCGAGGCGGTGGGGCACCGCATCGTGCAGGGCGGTGATTTCTTCGCCGGTTCCGTCCTCGTGAACGACGATGTGCTGGACAAGATCGCCTTCTGTGCGGATTTCGCTCCGCTGCACAACCCGGCCCACCTGCTGGGCATCCATGCCATGCAGGAGGTGCTGCCCTCTGTTCCGCAGGTGGTTACCTTCGACACGGCTTTCCACCAGACCATGCCGTCCTATGCGTATATGTATGGCCTTCCGTACGATTATTACGAGAAATACCGCGTGCGCCGTTATGGTGCCCACGGCACCTCCCACCAGTTCGTGGCAGGTGAGGGCGCCAAGCTGGCCGGCCTGGACGTTAACAACTGCAAGATCATCACCTGCCACCTGGGCGCCGGCAGCTCCATCTGCGCCATCCAGAACGGCAAGTGTGTGGATACTTCCATGGGCTTCACCCCGCTGGAGGGCATGATCATGGGCACCCGTGTGGGTAATATCGACGCCAACGCTGTCCTTTATCTGGAGAAGAAACTGGGAGTGGGTCCGGACGAGATGACAAACATCCTCAACCGCAAATCCGGCTTCCTGGGCGTTTCCACCAAGACTTCGGATGCCCGTGAGCTCGACGAGCTGGCCAACGGCGGAGACCCCAAGGCCAAGCTGGTGTTCAAGAAGTTCACTTACGACATCATCAAGAATATCGGCTCCTATGTGGCGGCCATGAACGGCGTGGACCTCATCGTGTTCACCGGCGGCATCGGCGAGCATAACAGCCGCCTGCGCCGCCGCGTGCTGGAGAATTTCGCCTATCTGGGCCTCAAGGTGGACTATGAGGCCAATGTGGCTTCCGGAGAGGACACCATCATCACCACGGAGGATTCCGCGGTGAAGGCCGCCCTCATCTGCACCAACGAAGAGCTGGTGATTGCCCGTGATACCATGCATATAGTACTTGAAAACCAAGAATAAACCATGATTACCAATTTCAACGATCTGTTTGCCGAACTGAAGGCAAAAGGCATTTGCAAGAAGATGGTTGCCGCCTGGGGCGTGGACAGCCACACCATCGAGGCCGCATCCCTGGCCAGCGACATGGGTTTTGTGAAAGTGACCCTGGTGGGCGACAAGGACCTCATCGAAAAAGTTTGTCAGGAGTGCAAGATAGACGTGGCCAAATTCGGGATCGTGGACGTGAAGGATGAGCTCAAGGCTGTGGCCGAGGCTGTCCGCATGGTTCACGACGGAGAGGGCGACGTGCTCATGAAGGGCCTCTGCTCCACGGACAAGTTCCTGCGCGCCATCCTTAACAAGGAAGTGGGTCTGCTGCCTCCCAAGGGCCTCCTGAGCCACGTGGGTGTAATAGAGAATCCCAACTACCACAAGCTTATGTTCATTACGGACATGGCCGTGATCCCGCAGCCGGATTTCCGTCAGAAGGTGAAGCTGGCCGGTTTCGTTACCGGTATCGCCCGTTCCTTCGGCATCGCCATGCCCAAGATTGCCTTCATCGCCGCCTCGGAGCAGATGCTGGACAGCATGCCGGCCTGCATAGAGGGCGCCATGCTGGCCAAGATGTGCGACCGTGGCCAGATCAAGGCCATCGGCGACGGCCCGCTGGCCCTGGATGTGGCCATAGACCAGGAGGCTGTCCAGATCAAGAAGCTGCAGAGCCCCGTGGCGGGAGACGCAGACTGCCTGCTGTTCCCCAACATCGAGAGCGCCAACGTGTTCTGGAAGACCAACTCCAAGTTGGCGGTGGGCGTACGCCAGGCCGGTTTCCTGGTGGGTACCAAGGTGCCTTGCATCCTGGCCTCCCGCGCCGATTCGGTAGATGTGAAGTTAAATTCGATTGCTTCGGCAGTCATTTCCGTTAAATAGTTAGTTAGTATGAGAAAGTACATTGTAGCAGGGAACTGGAAGATGAATACCACTGTTCCCGAAGGTGTAGAGCTGGCAAAGGCCGTTGTAGAAAAGGCTAAGGACCTGCCTGCAAATGTGGAACTGGTGGTGGCTCCGCCGTTCACCCACCTGGCCTGCGTGGCCGATGCCCTGAAGGGTTCCAAGGTTAAGCTCAGCGCCCAGAACTGCGCGGACCACGAGAAAGGCGCCTATACCGGCGAAGTGGCCGTGAATATGCTCACTTCCATCGGCTGTGAGTACACCATCCTGGGTCACAGCGAGCGTCGCCAGTATTACGGTGAGACGGACGAGAAGCTGGTGGTGAAGACCCAGCTGGCCCTGGCCGCCGGCCTTAAGGTAATCCTTTGCGTGGGTGAGAACCTGGACGAGCGCGAGGCCGGTAAGCACTTCGAGGTGGTTACCGGGCAAACCAAGGCCGTCCTTTACAACTTCAGTGCAGAGGATATGAAGAACATCGTCATCGCCTATGAGCCGGTATGGGCCATCGGCACGGGCAAAACCGCAACGGCTGCCCAGGCCGAGGAAATCCACGCCTGCATCCGCAACGTCATCGAGGCCAAGTTCGGCGCCCAGGTGGCGGACGACATGACCATCCTCTACGGCGGCTCCTGCAAGCCTTCCAACGCCAAGGAACTCTTTGCCGAGAAGGATATCGACGGCGGCCTCATCGGTGGCGCCGCCCTCAAGGCCGATGACTTCCTGGGCATCGCAACGTCTTTCTAGTCAATCCCTGTCTTTACAATAATGGTCCCGCAAATTTGCGGGACCATTTGTTTTTTTATTTCACCAATCCGGTGGCCTGGTTCCAGACCATCTGGGTGCGGTAGTGATTATCCAGCAGGGGCGTTCCCCGGGACGGGAGATACATGGACAAGCCGGAGAAGACACGGATGTCAAGGGTGATGAAACTGGGGGTGGCCGCCTTGTACGGCAGGCACGAGTTCAGGGCCGATTCCAGGGCCGACTGCTCCTGCTCATCAATGCCGGCGTGGACCAGGATGTCCTTGAGGTCGTAGAAATAGTGTCGGTTGTAACGGAAATATCCCTGGACGTCTTTGTCATCCAGCACGGAGATTTGCGAACGGTACTTTTCAAAAAGGGTCTTGCAGAGCTGTGCCAGGGGCTCCATGGCACGGGTGTCCACGACGGAGATGGTGGCAGAGCGGTACGAGCCGCTGAGGGCATCGTAATACTCGTAAAAATCCCGGCAGACGGCTACCGGATCCGGCTTTTCCTGGAGCAGGTGAGTGGTAAGGGTCTCGTAAATGAATCCTTTGGCCATCACCTCTGCCGGGGAGAAGCACACGATATCCGCCTTCCCGCGGAGGGCATAGGCCAGTTCCACGCAGCCGGCCAGGCAGGCGTCAATGATCAGGTAGTCCAGCTTGTAGGGGAAGGCATCGGCAAAATCCCGCATCTCCATTTCAATGTATTCCTGCCCATAGTAATCCTGTCCAAGGCTCTTGACAGGCGGATCCCCCCCAAGAGGAGGGAACACTTCCTGCGAAGGGAGACGCCTGCTCCCGATGGAAGGGGATGAAGTTGTGCCGGAAGGGATATCTCCGGCATGTTTATACTCGTATTGGGCGGGGTCCAGGTAATATTCGGCAGGGAGCCATCCGGAGGAGTGCGAAGAGAAAACGGCCCCGAAACTCTGCGCCGGGAATTCCTGCTTTACATAGCGGAATACTTCCTGCATGGTTTGCTTTGAGGAAGCGGCGCAATCCTCAGCCCAGGTTTTCAGGGTGTCCCGGTGCGGGCGGCCATCCCGGTCTGCGTAGAAGCGGATAAGGTAGGACGGTGTTTTTGTGGAGTACTCATAGCTGCGGACCGGCTGCCGGGAAAAGACCAGCAATACGTCGTCCGGACCGGAGGACGTCTTTTCCGGGAGCGGGCTCTGCTCCAGGACCGAAATGTTGTCCAGAAGATAATAGGAAAGGTCGTTGAAACCGGCCGAATACAGCAGGAGCACATTACGGGGGGGATACTCCTGTTTCTGGCAGGCAGCCAGCAGCACGATGAGCATGAGCCCTGTGAACCATTTCCCTTTGAAAGGCATAAGTCTTCTTTCTATACTATGATGCAAAGGTAATGATAATTATGTTGAAATCGTAAGGAGATAAGATTATTTTGCGGTTAAGAAAAAACTTCTTATCTTTGCGCGCTTAAAAAAGCCGCAAAGGTTTTTTGGTGCAATGGGGTGCTTGAAAAAGAGCACTGAGTAACACATTTTATCTTATTTGAACAATGAAGCATTTTGCACTTAAGGGCGAAATCCGCACCAAGGGCAACAAGGCCGTCATCAAGGCCTTCCGTCGTCAGGGCCTGGTTCCCTGCAACCTGTATGGACTGGGCATGGACAATGTCCTGTTCACCGTTTCCGAGAAAGAGCTTAAGGGTCTCACCCACACTCCCGCCTCCTACATCGTGGACCTGGAGCTGGGCGGCAAGGTGTACACCGCCATCGCCCACGAGTACCAGTGGCATCCGGTAGAGGACAACTGCCTCCACGTGGATTTCCTGGCCGTGGACGAGAAGAAGCCCATCGTTATCAGCGTTCCGCTCAACATCACCGGTCACCCGGTGGGTGTGCAGGCCGGTGGTAAGTTCACCCAGAGCGCCCGCAGCCTCAAGGTATGCGCCCTCATGAAGGACCTCCCGGACCAGCTGGATATCGATGTGACTCCGCTGGAGCTGGACAAGAGAATGGTGGCCGGCGACCTCAAGTTCGACGGCATCCAGATTGTCTCGGACAAGAACACTATCATCTGCAGCGTGAAGACTACCCGTGCCATGCAGCAGGCTGCTCAGGAAGCTGCCAAGGCTGCCGCCGCACAGTAATCGGCCAAACGATGAACTACCTTGTTGTAGGGCTGGGGAACATTGGCGCGGAATACGCCTCCACCCGGCACAACATGGGATTTATGATATTGGATGCCTGGGCCCAGGCATCCAATGTCCTTTTCCGGACGGAACGTTACGGAGACGTGGCCGAGGTCTCTTTCAAGGGCCGGCATTTCACTCTGCTCAAGCCTTCCACGTACATGAACCTGAGCGGCAACGCCGTCCGTTACTGGTTGCAGAAACTCAGTCTGCCGCTGGAGAACCTGGTGGTTATCTCCGACGACCTGAACCTGCCCTTCGGAACGCTCCGCATGCGTACCGGAGGATCGGCCGGTGGACACAATGGCCTGGAGAATATTTCCAGCCTGTTGGAAAGCGACCAGTGGATCCGGATCCGGGTGGGAATCGGCAACGGTTTCTCCCGGGGCGGCCAGGTGGATTTCGTGCTGGGTCAACTCTCTGAGGAGGAAAGGAAGCAAGTGCCGGAATTAGCACAAAAGGTGATCCAGGGTATCAAAGATTTGTCCACCGTGGGACCGCAGCGGGCCATGAACTTTCTAAATGTGCGGGCCAAAAATGACGTTGAAAACGTGTGAAACGGCTCTTTTTCAGGACAAAAAGCAGTTTTTTTTGAAAAAAACTTTGTTTTTGATTTAATTTTGATTACCTTGCACAAAACTTTGTGTATTAAACATTAACGAACCAAAATAAATTTATTGTCACATGAAAGAGCTTGTTGAAAAAATCAATGCCGAATTCGCCGAGTTCGCAAAGAACGCTGAGGCTCAGGTAGTCAAAGGTAACAAGGCCGCCGGCGCACGTGCCCGTAAGGCTGCCCTTGAACTTATGAAGGACCTCAAGGAATTCCGTAAAGTTTCCGTAGACGCCGCCAAATAAGCGAATTCTGGAAATTTGAAAAAAACGTTGCAGAAAATTCATTTTTTCTGCAACGTTTTGTTTTTTATTGCATCTTTATTATAGGTTTAGGTTTTAGTACACGTCAAAAAACCGGTTCTTAAAGTTCTTTTAAGGCCGGTTTTTTTGTTGTCCCGGGTGATGCTCCAGCACATTTTCGTGCCAGGTGGACGTGTCTATGTGGGTGTACAGTTCGGTGGTGAGGATGGATTCGTGCCCCAGCATTTCCTGGACAATACGCAGGTCGGCCCCGTTCTCTATCAGGTGGGTGGCAAAGGAATGGCGGAAGGTATGGGGGGAAATCTCCTTTGAAATGCCGGCGGCCATGGCCTGTTCTTTCACCAGCTTGAAGATGGAGATGCGGCTGAGCGGTTTCCCAAACTTATTGAGGAAGAGGATGTCCTCATCGGCCCGGGAGGCAGGGACGGGACGGTCTTCCAGGTACGCCCGGATGGCATCGGCGGCGGGCTCTCCCAACGGCACCAGGCGCTGTTTGTCGCCTTTCCCCACCACATCCACGAAGCCTTCGTCAAAATGGATGTGGGAGATGCGCAGACCGGCCGCTTCGCTCACGCGGAGGCCGCAGCCATACAGTACTTCCAGGATGGCCCGGTCCCGTTTTCCGGACGCTTTCTTTAAGTCTACGGATTCCAGGATAGCTTCCACTTCCTGCACGCTCAGCACAGAAGGCAGGTACTTGCCCAGTTTGGGCGCGTCCACCCTGTCACAGGGATTGTCCTTCACTTCCCCTTCCTGGACGCACCAGTCAAAAAAGGAGCGGAGGGAACTCACCAGGTGGGCCGTACTCCGCTTGGAGAGTCCGTC
Organism: Bacteroidales bacterium; assembly: GCA_016285175.1. Classification (GTDB taxonomy): domain Bacteria; phylum Bacteroidota; class Bacteroidia; order Bacteroidales; family UBA932; genus Cryptobacteroides. The sequence continues at coordinate 34,474 of JAEEQF010000004.1, read as the reverse complement.
GGCCGTCAGCTTTCCCAAGTACTCCTTGATAATCTCCGGGCCGATATCCGAAGGCGCTTTCCCGCAATACTCCAGCAGTCCCCGCACGTCGTGGCAATAGGATGCCACGGTGTTGGGAGACAGCCTCCGCTCCAGCCTTAGATAGTTCCGGTAATCTTTGATCATTGTCGTTATTTCTGTTTCTCCTGTCGTTTCCCGGCGCATCGGCCTTTGAAATGACAGGAGAAACAACGATTCAACTATAAAGTGCCATATTTCTTACCGTATAGCAGCATCTGTCCCAGATAGTCGTCCGTGTACTGGGGCTCGTAATCCACCACCTTCCCGGCTTTTACCACGGGGACGATTTCCGGATTGATGAAGCCGCCATAGGGCTTGAGATTCAGGGCCTTGTAGCGTTCCAGCACCTCTTTGTGGAGCTCCGGGTCAATGTGGACGGCGTAGGTTTCGATAAGTGCCTTGCCGGCCTCGTAGTCTCCTTCGCTCTTGATGCGCTGGACTTCCGCCAGCAGCTCTGCGAACAGCGCACGGAGCTTTACAAAATCATTTACCACGTAATAGGTTTTGCCGTCACGGACCTTTTTCTCAATCACCTTGTCCTGGGCGCCCTTTTCCAGGCACCACTGGGCGATGAGCTTACGATTCTGCATGTGAGCTTCCGTGTTGGGCCGGCCCAGTTCCACGCGGGTGAACTGCACCATGAGGCCGTTGCGGATGTACTGCTCGTATTCGGCCTTGTAGGCCTCCGGATCCGGCATGATGCCCAGCTCCACCATCTTGGGATCGGCCGTATAATAGAGGCCGAAAAGGTCTGCGCGGGCCTCTTCCAAGGCCGATGCGTATTCTCCCATGGCGGTGGTGCTCACCCCGGGAAGCAGTTGCCCGGAACCATGGCCCAGGCATTCGTGCAGGTCCGTATGGATTTCATCGGCCACCGTTCCCCACTTCTTGTAGCGCTCGATCTCCTGCTCGCTGTAGGCGAATTCCGAGAGGGTGCTGGTGGGCAGTTCCTGGGCTGCATAGTCGTACGTATGGGTGATGTTTGCAATGGTTACGCTCTTGGAGCCATGTTCCTTCCGGATCCAGTCGGCATTGGGCAGATTGATGCCGATGGGCGTGGACGGATAGCTGTCTCCTGAGAGGCATACGGCGTTGATCACCTTGGCCGATATGCCCTTGACAACGGCTTTGCGGAAGCGCGGGTCCACAGGGGAATTGTCCTCGAACCACTGCGCGTTGGCGGAGAGGATTTCCGTACGCTTGGATGCTTCGAAGTCCTTGATATTCACATAGCCTTCCCAGGAGGCCTTGCGGCCCAGCGGGTCGTTGTAGTCCTCGATGAAGCCGTTGATGAAGTCCACCGTGCCCAGCGTATCCTTCACCCATTCAATATTGAATTCGTCCCACTTCCGCAGGTCTCCGGTGTTGTAGTAGTCGATGAGGATGCCCAGGGCGCGCTTCTGGATGTCGTTTTCGGCCACTTCGCGGGCTTTGGCCAGTTCCGCGCAAATCTTCTCCAGGGCAGGGGAGTAGATGCCTCCCACCTTCCAGGGCAGTTCCGTCACCTTGCCATCGGCATCTTTCACCACTTTGGTGTTGAGGCCGTAGGAGATGGGTTCCGGATCCTTGGGGTCTATGATACCGGCATAGTACTTCTCCACTTCCTCCCGGGTGACGCCCTCATAGAAATTGACGGCCGATAGCTTCACTATGTCTCCCGAGGTTTCCGTGGAGCGGCGCTGGGGGTAGATATCCGGGTTGTAGATAATCTCCAGAAGGCCGTCGTCTTCCACACCGGCCTTTTCCAGGAGACTCCCGAAGTACTCCCGGGGACAGGCCGGGAAGAACTTGTCCTCGGCATAATGATGATGGATGCCGTTGGAGAAGAAGAGCCGCTTGGCATAGACCAGGAAGTCCTGATAATCCTGACTTTCCGTGTCTATCCCTTCCGTTTCCAGGATGGCCTCCACGGCGTGGCGGACCCGGAGGTTCTCCTTGCAGTTCTGGTCCCAGAGGATGTCCCGTCCGTACTTGGCTGCTTCGGCCAGGTGGTAGGCGTATTCCTTTTGCTGCAGGCTGAGGTTTTCCCAGCCGGGAATCCGGTACCGCATCACCTTGAGGTCCGCGAAGGAGTCTATGGTATACTTGAAATCTTCTTCCCCGGCCTTGCTGGCGGGTGCATCGCAGCCGGCCAGGATGGCCGCCGCCCCAACAATAATCATCATAATGGATATACGTTTCATGGCAGTATGTCTGTTTAATGCAAATTTATAAATAAAATATTATCTTTGCATAATTGGATAACTGGAAATGCTTCGCAGGACCTTTCATATCATAGGGATGCTGATACTCCTTGTTGGGACAAGCGCCTGTTTTAAAGACGGCAACTTTGACTTCAAGGTTGCCGGGGAAGGGTCTTCCACCTATAAGGCTCCGGTGCGGCAGCCTTCCTCCCCGGATGTGAGGAACGTGCTTCTTTATATCGCCGGCGGCTTCAATTCCCTCTCCGGATACCTGTCGGAAGACATTGGAGACCTGGAATCCGGCACTCTGCCCTCACGGAATTCTCCCACGGAACCGGTGCTGCTTGTATTGTCGCGCCTGCCCCAGGACCCGCAGTTCCAGGATTATTCAGTTCCCATGTCCCCAGTCCTTTTCCGCCTGTATGCCGGTGACGACGGTGCTCCGGTCAGGGATACGATCCGGATTTGGAGCAAGGATACCCCTTTGAGCACCGTGGAATGTATGTCCCAAGCCTTTGAAGCCGTAGAGAAGGCCTTCCCCGGCAACCGGTATGGACTGGTCTTCTCCTCCCACGCTTCCGGCTGGCTCCCGCCGCGTTATTACGACAATCCAAACCTGTTTGAATCCAAGTCCTCCGGTTCGGCCGGAAGGAGGGTATCGGCCCGGCCGTTCCCGCCCATCGACCGTAATGACCCTCCCGTGAAGAGTGTGGGGATGGACAATGGAGATCCCATCCTGGAGATGGATCTGGAAGAGTTCGCCGCCTGTATACCCTTCCATCTGGACTATATCCTTTTTGATGCATGCCTGATGGGCTGTGTGGAGGTGGCCTATGAGCTTCGCGAGGTGACGGACCTGGTGGGCTTTTCCCAGACGGAGGTGCTTGCCAACGGCTTTGACTATGTGAATCTGTCGGGGCATCTTCTCTCGCGGACTCCGGATCCCATCGCCGTCTGTGAGGACTATTTCGACTATTACGACCATCAGACCGGTTCCGGCCGCTCGGCCACCATCTCGGTTGTGGATACACAGGAACTGGAGCCTCTGGCAAAGCTGTGCAGCCAGCTGTTTGAAAAATACCGTGAAATCCTCCAGACCCTGCCGGGCCGCCGCGTCCAGGGCTTTTTCCGTTATGAAAGGCATTTCTTCTACGACATGAAGGATGTCCTTGTCCAGGCCGGTATAACCCCGGAAGAGGAGGCCCAGCTGCAAAGCGCCCTGGACAAGTGTGTCCTGTACAAGGCCAGTACTCCGTCCTTCCTGGGTATCAAGATCAGCCGTTATTCCGGCCTGTCCATGTACCTCCCGTCCATGGGGACCAGCTACCTGAACGATTATTACCGGAACCATCTGGCCTGGAACCGGGACACCCAATTGGTAAAGTAACAACCTGTAAATATGAATAGTTTTTCCAAGACCGTACTGGCCGTCATCTGCGGTATCCTCATCCTGCATATCATCGGCCTCTTTTTCCTGTTCAGCCTGATAGGCGCAGCCGCCGGCAGCGAGAAGGTCGTCCTTCCCAGAAATGGCGTCCTGGACATTTCCCTGGCCGATTATACCCTGGCCGAACAAACCCAGGACAGCCCCCTCCCGGATGTGGCTTCCCTTAGTTTCGAGATGAACCGCATAGTGGGTCTCTGGGATGCCGTACAGGCCATCGAGGCGGCTGCTGCGGATCCTGCCATCCAGTACATCTTCCTGCGCCCGGACGGCGGCACCGCCGGCATGGCCGGTCTGGAGGAGCTCCGGGCCGCCCTGTTGAACTTCCGCAAGAGCGGCAAGGCGGTGGTGGCCTTCCTGGAGGCGCCCGGCAACGGCAGCTATTACCTGGCCACGGCGGCCGACAAGATCTACCTCAGCAGCTATCATGGGGCCACGTACCAGATGTTCGGCATCACCAGCCAGCAGTTCTTCCTCAAGGACATCCTGGAAAAGCTGGGGGTGAACGTACAGCTTATCCGTCACGGAAAGTACAAGAGCGCGGGTGAGATGTTCATCCGTTCCTCTTCATCGGCCGAAAACCGGGAGCAGTACCAGGCTATGGTAGATGCCTCCTGGAAAACCTTCTCCGGCGCTGTCGCCCAAACCCGCGGCATCACCGAGGAGCAGTTCAACGACATCATTGACAATCTCCGGCTGGTTGTGCCGGAAGACTTCCTGAATTACGGCCTGGTGGACGAACTCATGGACCGTGAAACCCTGGTGAACAAGCTCTGCACCCTGGCTCAGGTGGATAAGCGGGAAGACCTTCATCTGGTAGCTCTTCCGGATTATGTCCAGGCCAAGGTGGTGAACGTGCTGCCCGGCCGGGCCAATGTGGCCGTGCTTTTTGCCGATGGGGACATTGTGGACGGAAAAGGCCAGAACCTGGCCGCCGACAGCTTTGTGCAGGTGATTGACGCCCTGCGCAAAGACAATTCCGTGAAAGCCGTGGTGCTCCGGGTGAATTCGCCCGGCGGCAGCGTGACGGCTTCGGAAAAGATCCGCCACGAACTGGACCTCCTGGGCCGCGAAAAGCCCCTGGTAGCTTCGTACGGAGATTACGCCGCCTCCGGCGGATATTGGATTTCCTGCGGCTGCAGCAGGATCTTTGCCGATGCCACCACCCTCACGGGCTCCATCGGCGTGTTCTCCATGATACCGGATTTTTCCAAGGTGGCCGGAAAACTGGGCGTGGGAGTGGAAAGCGTCTCCTCCAACAAACACGGAGACATCCTGTCCCTCATGAGACCTTTCGATGCCCAGGAGACGGCCTATATGCAGGCCTCGGTGGAGGATATCTACGAGCTCTTTGTGAACCTGGTGGCCAGCAGCCGCGGTATGGAGCCGGCCCGGGTGGACGAAATTGCCCAGGGTCGCGTTTGGGTGGGATCGGAAGCGCTGGAAATCGGCCTTGTAGACGAGGTAGGTACGCTGAAGGATGCCGTTGCCTATGCGGCTTCCCAGGCCGGCCTCCTGTATGAGGGAGACTATAAGGTTGTTTCCTATCCGGCCGTTCCCACGCCCATGGAGCAGGTGATGCTGCTGCTGGGTCCCCTGCAGGAAGAGCCCACCGTACTGGCCGATACGCCGTTTGAGCCCATGGCCCGTTCCCTCAAGGGCCTCCTGGAGGACAACCAGCCCTCCGGCGTATTCGCCCGTTTGCCTTATTATTTGGAAATCAAGTAAATGGAAGAAAAGAAACTTTCGCCCCTCCGCTTCCTCCCGGATGTGCTGGAATTCCCGTGGGGCAGTGTGGAATATCGCCTGGCCGACCTGGGATTCGTAGATTCCATGGCCTCGGAAGGCTGGCTGGGCGGCAACACGCTCAGTGACATCATGCAAACCTATCTGGAGCGGGTGGTGGGAGAGACCTCCTTTGACTGGTACGGTACGCAGTTCCCGGTCCTGGTAAAGCGCCTGGACGTAAAAGGCCGTACTTCGCTGCATGTGAATCCGGACGATGAAGTGGCCCAGCAGCGTTACGACGCTTTCGGCAAAACCGCGCTCTGGTATGTGGAGGCCTGCGGCCCCGATGCCCGGCTGTTCCTGGGCTGGAAGCGGGATGTGACTGCCGCCGAATGTTACCAGGCCTGCCTGGACGGTTCCGTCATGGACCTGCTGTATTCGGTGAAACCGGTGCCCGGAGAGAGTTATCTGGTGCTTCCGGGGCAGGTGCATGCCGCCCAGGGGGTGAAACTGCTGGAGATAGCCGAATCTTCGGAACTGGGCTTCCGTTTGTATGACGGGAACCCCGGAGAACGCGAAATCCACCTGGAAGAGGCCTTGGACTTCATTGACTTCAAGGCATACAGGAAGCCGGAAAAAGGGGAGGGGAACCTCCTGGCTGCAACGCCGCAATTCACTGTACATCAAATCTTTCTGCGGGAAACGCTCAAAAGCCATGCTTCCGCGGAGGATTCTTTCCTCATCTATATCTGCACCGCCGGAGCCGCCATCCTCAAGGCCGAAAAGGATTATCAGCTGAAGGCCGGGGACGTGCTGCTGGTGCCTTCCGAAGTCACGGACTTCTTCCTCCTTCCCACTCAGGCCGATACCCGGCTCCTGGAAGTGCGGCTGGACCCCCGTCCGGACAATGACCTTGTGTCGGAACCCGTTGAAGAATAAACTATGGCAGACGAAACCCGTATAGACAAATACCTGTGGGCCATCCGTGCCTTCAAGACGCGGAGCGAAGCCACGGAAGCCTGCAAGGGCGGGAAGGTGAAGGTGGCCGGCGTCCCGGCCAAGCCCTCCCGCGCCGTACAGCCCGGCGATGTGATCCAGTTGCGCAAAGGGGTGGTAACCTACACGTATAAAGTATTGCGCCCGCTGGAGAACCGCGTTGGCGCCAAATTGGTTCCGGATTATGCCGAGAATCTTACGCCGGAATCCGAGCTGGAGAAACTGAAGGCCCCGGTGGAGAGTTTCTTCGTGACGCGGGACCGAGGAAGCGGACGTCCCACCAAGAAGGACCGTCGGGAAATAGAGCAGCTCTGGGACACCCTGGAAGGGGGATTCTGATTACCGTCCGCAAATCATTTTGAAGTCGCACCACTGGCAGGTGCGAGGGTCTTCCGTACGCTGGAAGGGGACGGACGGGTCTGTGAGTTCGTCCAGTGTCCGGGCAAGCCTTTCCTTTACCAATGCGCTGAAAACGGGGCTTTCGGCCTGGTCTTTCAGCGGCTGGGTGTATAGCCGTGCCGTGCTGTAGATGCTGTTAACCAGGGTCTTGTCCTTGAATGCCGCATCCTGGTGGGCGAAATAGTCGTACAGGAACAGCTGCAGGGCAATCTTGGGCCGCTCACCCCCCGGCGGGGCGAAGAGCTTGTCGGCTATGGCCTGGGCATTCTGGTCCGTGATGGCGATGTCCTCGTCCGTCACCTTGCCGGTCTTATAGTCCAGGATGCGGACCTCCCCGGGGATGTAGCTGTCTATGCGGTCCACGTATCCCTTGAAGCGGAAGCCGTGGAAAGTGGCCCTGCGCTTGCTCTCCAGGCCCAGGACCTGGAATCCGGCCGATCCGCTTCTGGCCAGCAGCTGCCTGTCGTGTTCCAGCGTTTCGGCCACATAGTCCAGCAGCACCTCCTCCAGCACCAGGTTGCGTCCGGTCACTTCCACCGTCTTCATCTCTTCCATCACCCGGGCCCGGATGCGTTTCCGGAGGCCTTTCCGGTCTTTCTTCATCCGCTCTATATCGGCCAGGGGGAGGAGCTTTCCCAAGTAGGGGCTGTAGAGCTCCTGCATCACCTTGTGGAAAACGTTGCCCAGCATGCCGGCGTCCAGGGATTCGGCTATTTCATCGGCCCCCTGGAGCCCTTCCACTACTTGGTAGTAGAACTTGGCGGGACAGGCCAGATAGGCCTGCAGGGCAGTGGCCGACAGTTCTTTTTCCCGGATGATGTCTATGTGCTCCTGCGTCTTGGGGATTTCCGGAACGCCCGTCACGGGATTCATTTCCGCGGCAGCTATGAAATGCTTCACCGGCAGCTTGAAGTCGTACTCCAACTGCTTGATATAGCGGCTTTCCTCTCCGCTTTTCACGCCTTCCGTACGGCTGTCATACACCAGCCACACGTTTTGCGCGCGCTGGATCATGCGGTAGAAATAGTATGCCCACACGGCGTCCTGGTACTCGTGGGTGGGCAGGCCGAAGCCTTTCCGGAGTTCCGGCGGGATGAAGGAAGAGGAGTAACTCTTGCGCGGGAAGCTGCTTTCATTGGCGCTCAGGATCACGAGGTTCCGGAAATCCAGCGCGCGGGTTTCCAGCGGTCCCATGATCTGCAGTCCCTGCAGGGGTTCTCCCCGGAAGGGGACCGACTGCCCTTGCAGCAGGCCGTCCAGTACCCGCAGCCAGGTGGCGGGCTGCAGCGGCAGGTCCATATCGGCCATCATGTTCAGGACCGTATGGTAGCGCTTGGCAAAGTCCAGCTCCAGCATCATCTCTCCCTCCGGTCCCAGCCGGCGTCCCAGGTAGCCCGCAATCTCCGAAAGATATTGCTCCAGCGCATGGTTTTGCCGGGCCGATGCCTCCTTGGGCTCCATGACCACCGGCCGGAAAAGCAGATCCAGCAACGGACCGCCCCGGAGGTCTTCCAGGGGGATGTAGTATTTGGCCTCCCGTTTCACGGCGGCCACTTTATCTGCCTCCTCGGGGGTGAGGATGAGGCGGAACAGGCTGTTGGAGAGGATGGCGCCCACGCTCCGGTGGTAGAAATACCAGCCTTCCTCCCGCTTCCTCAGGTGCATCTGCATCTGTCCCACGGCCTCCATGAAGGTATAGACGGCGCTGTCCCGCATGGGGTAGCCCATGGTCACGTTAATGCTGTCATGCTCCGGCGGGATGGAGTTGAGCAGGGGCAGCAGCAGGCTTTCGTCGGGCAGTACGAAGGCCGTTTCCACGGGGTCTCCGCTAAGCTCTTTAAGGATGATCGGCGCCAGTTTGGCCTGGCCCACGGCCGATGGAACGCTCACTACGCGGATGTCCGGCTTTCCCAGGCCCTCCGGATCCGGTTCAAAGACCGGCGGGAAATCCTTGATATTCTGGGAGAGGAAAAGCGAGGATTTGTTTTGCGGGGCCTGGATTTCTTCCGAAACATAGTCCCAGACAAACTGGGCCAGGCGGGCGTCCCGCATCTTCTGCAGCAGGAGCTGTTCGCAAAGGTTGAGGGCGTTCAGGCCCACAAACACATATTGCTCCGTATCCGGAAAAACGGGTTCCAGGATGTCCCGGACAGGGATTTCGCTTTTGAGCCGCTGGGCCAGGGCCCGGTATACCTTGCCTTCGTAGGCCATGTCCCGTGCGTCCAGTTCGCGGTTGAAACTTTCGTATAAAGGATAAAGGATATTCCACAGGCTCAGGAAGCGCTCCTTGACCGGGCTGGCGTTCCTGTTCTGGAAATGCGCCAGGAAGCTTTCAATGGCTTTCCGCTGCGTTTCCGTCAGATAGGAAAAACTGTCCTGGAGCGCCTTGAAATCGGCCACGTTCCGGAAGAGGGCGCGGGCGTCCACCAGATACTTGTCCACATCCCCGAAATCGGCCAGCAGCATGTCTCCCCAGAAGATGAATTCGTCCAGCGGCTCTGCCTGGGGGTATAGCTCTTTGTAGCAGTCATAAAGCAGCATGAGCAGGCGTACACGGTCCGTGACCTCCGTTCCGTGAACCCGGCAGAAGAAGTCGTTGATGGTGTACAGCTGCGGTACGGCCAGGGGCATGCCGCTTTGCATTACCTTTTCTCCTAAGTACTTGCGAAAGAACACAGTAGAGCGACGGTTGGGCAGCACGAAGCAGATACGGTCCAGGTTTCCCCGCTCAAAATAATACTGTGCGACTTGCTTTAGGAAAGGTGTCATGACAAGCTTTGAAAGATTCTTTGCTAAAGTAGTGATTTTTCAGGAAATTTTCGTTATTTTTGTAAATAGAATTTTAGATTAGAATTCTTCCAAAGTATAACATTTAATTGATAACACATGAAAAAGAAATTCAGATGCCTGGTGTGCGGATACGTATACGAAGGCGAAAACCCTCCCGCAGAATGCCCTGTTTGCCATGCCAAGGCAGAGAAGTTTGTGGAGCTTAAAGAAGAGGAAGGCAAGCCCCAGTGGGCCTGCGAGCATGTCCTGGGCGTTGCCAAGGGCTGTGATCCGGAGGTCTGGGACGGTCTGCAGGACCATTTTAAGGGAGAATGCTCAGAAGTGGGCATGTACCTTGCCATGAGCCGTCAGGCAGAAAGGGAAGGCTATCCGGAAGTGGCCGATGCCTTCAAGCGTTACGCTTTTGAGGAGGCGGACCACGCCGCCCGTATCGCCGAACTCCTGGGAGAGGTGGTATGGGACACCAAGACCAACCTCAAGAAGCGTTATGAGGCAGAAGCCGGTGCCTGCGAAGGCAAACTGGCCATCGCCAAGCGCGCCAAGGAGCTGGGCTATGACGCCATCCACGACACCATCCACGAGATGGCCCGCGACGAAGCCCGCCATGGTGCCGGTTTCCTGGGCCTGTACAACCGTCTGTTCAAGAAGTAACACACACGGCTGTTTATAAACAAAGTTCCCGGGGCGATCGTCCCGGGAACTTTGTTTTAATAGAACTTGGCAATTTCATCCAGGGGCCTGTGTACCGGCACGTTGGGTTCCTGTGCCCGGTAGCCTAAGGCGATGACGGCCAGTACGGTCTCGTTCTCCGGAATGTCAAACAGCTCACGCAGCGCGTCGGCATCGCGCATGCCCATGATGAGCGTATCAAAGCCCATGGCGCGTGCCTTGAGAATGAGGTAGGCGTTGCTGAGGCCGTTGTCATAGGCTCCCCACAGGTCTCCGGTGGCATCTACCGGCTCGCCCTGGAAGAAACCGGATTTGGCCGTTTCGAAGGTGGAGACAATCATCACAGGCGCATTGATGACGCGTTCCTTGTTTCCGCCGATGAGTTCCAATACGGCATTGCGTTTTTCTTCGCCGATGGCAATATAGTACTTGCTGGGCTGCATGTTGGCCCAGGAGGGGGCATTCTGTGTGGCCGTGAGCAGTTCACGGACCTCGGCCTCGGAAATAGTCCTGCCGGCCTTATAGGCGCGGATGCTACGGCGGGAGGCAAATACTTCGTCAAGGGTAGGGGATGATGTCTGGGGGCTGCCGCAGGCCGTCAGGGCCAGGGCGCACAGAAGGATGGATATCTTTTTCATAAGGTTCGTTGTTAACAGCTTGCAAGTTAAGCATTTTCCGGCATCTTACCAAACCGGCAGCTAAAACTTAATCCTGCCCATGTTTTGTTTTTTCCGGCGGATTAGCTAATTTTGCACCTCATTCAGTGTATTCTTGGACTTGTCTTTGAGAAGGAGCATATCCGCTTTCATTATACTGTCGGCCGTTTTGCCGATGGTATTCATCGCTCCTTTCCATCACCACGAAGAACAGCCTCAGACGCTTGTCTCCTGCGAAGACTGCACCCATCACCTGCCGCATCCCGGACACCTCTCACAGGAAACCGGCGCGGACGGCTGTCTGGTGTGCCAGTTGCTCTCCCAGGTATATATGCCCACGGCGGGACCGCTGGTCTGTCTGCATTCTCCGGATGGTGTAACCGTTGTGGGCGGCTTCACCGGTGATGTCATCCCTAGTTTCACCCCCAAAACCTCTCCCAGAGCCCCGCCCGTATCATTCTGTTTTTAGTTAGTATCATTATTCTTAACCCTTAGACAAAACAGAATGAACAAGACAATCATTGTATTGTCGCTGCTATCCGTATGCATGGCAGCGACCGCTCAGGAGAATGTGCCTGATTCATCGGATGTATTCTACAAGCATCTGCAGCTTAACGAAATAGTGGTCACCGGCCTTGCCGGGGACAGCAAAATGAAGGAAATGCCCGCACCGGTCTCGGTGATCCGTCCGGCCGACCTTTCGGCCCGTTCCGGCGGCAATATCATCGATGCCATTGCCGCCGAACCCGGTCTGAGCGAAATCACCACCGGCGGCGGCATCTCCAAGCCCGTTATCCGCGGGTTGGGCTACAACCGCGTAGTCGTAGTCAATGACGGCATCCGGCAGGAGGGCCAGCAGTGGGGAGACGAGCATGGTATAGAGATAGACGGTGCCGGCATCCATTCAGTGGAAATCCTCAAGGGCCCGGCGTCCCTGATGTACGGCTCCGACGCCCTGGCCGGCATCCTTATCTTCCATCCGGAACCCATCCGGGGTCCCGGAGAGTTTGGCGGAAGCCTCAGCTCGGAGTATCAGACCAACAACGGTCTGCTGGCGTATTCGCTGGCCGCCGACGGGAATATCAAGGGCTGGCTTCTGGGCGGGCGTTTTTCGGACAAATATGCCCACGCATACCGGAATTCGCTTAACGGCCAGGTGGCCAACTCCGGCTACCGCGAGCGCGCCGCTTCCGGCATGCTGGGCCGCAACGGCTCCTGGGGCTACACCCGTCTCAGATTCAGTTATTTCCATCTGACACCCGGCATGATAGAGGGGGAAGGGGATAATTTCGGCTATACGCCGGACCTTCCTTTCCAGCATGTCCGCCACTATAAGGTGGTGTCGGACAACACCCTCCATCTGGGGCCCGGTAATCTGAAAGTCATCCTGGGCTGGCAGCAGAACCGCCGGCAGGAGTTTGAAGAAAGTGCCGGGGAGCCCGGCCTGGATTTCCGGCTGAACACCGTCAATTACGACCTGCGCTATCAGGCAAGCTTCAAGGGGGACTGGAAAACCGCCTTCGGCCTGGCCGGTATGGGCCAGAAGAGTGAGAACCTGGGCGAGGAGTATCTGATTCCCGCCTATGGGCTCCTGGATGCCGGAGTTTTTGCCACCGCCACCAAGAGCCTGGGCGCATGGACCCTTTCCGGAGGACTCCGGGCCGATATCCGCTGGCTCCACAGCGAAGCCCTTCCCGGGCGTTTCGAGGATTTCCACCGCCGTTTCCCGGGCATCAGCGCCAGCCTGGGCGCGGTGCGTCCGCTTGGAAAGCATTTCACCTTCCGCGCCAACGTCGCCCGTGGTTTCCGCGCCCCCAACCTCTCCGAACTGGGCTCCAACGGAGAGCATGAAGGCACCTTCCGCTTTGAACTGGGAAACAAAGACCTGAAACCGGAATACAGTCTCCAGGGAGACCTGGGACTGGATTTCACTTCGGAGCACGTCTCCGTCCAGTCGGCCTTCTTCATCAGCCGGATAGACAATTATATCTATTCAGCACGCAACGGCGAGTTCTCCGACGAAGACCTTCCGGTATACGCGTTCCGCAGCGGCCTGGCCCATCTGGGCGGCGGGGAGATCGGCATAGACATCCATCCGGTTCACCAGCTGCACCTTAGCAGCGCCTTTTCCTGTGTGTATGCCCGTGAGAAAGGAGGCGACGACCTTCCGCTCATCCCGGCCCCCCGTCTGTACTCGGAGATCAAGTATGAGTTCACCCATGGCGGCAGCCTTTTCAATAACGCTTTCGTGTCCCTGAACCTGGACTGGAACATGGCCCAGAACCATTTCTATGCCGCAGGAGGGACGGAAACGGCCACGCCTGCCTACCTCCTTCTGGGCGCATCGGCCGGAATGGATGTGGTCATAGGCGGGAAGACACGGCTGTCCCTGTATATTATCGGCTCCAACCTTACGGACCAGGCGTACATGCCGCATCTTAGCCGTCTCAAATACATCGGCATAGCCAGCATGGGACGGAATGTGACATGCAAGATGGTGGTGCCGTTCTAGGAGGTTTTACGGCCTTTTAATGCAGAAGAGAACCAGGTTCTCTGCCACATAAAAGCTGAAAATAAGGAGGAAGGCCAGGCTGAAATGGCTGTGCAGGACCAGGACGGTTACCAGCAGGACAAGTGCGGCGGAAAGGAAGATGATCCTCTTGGCATCCAGCAGTTTATGGCCTGGCTTTACCTTCATGCCGAACATGGGGATCTCGCTCACGAGCAGCAGCCCCAGCAGCAGGGCCAGCAGGGGAAGGAACCAGCAGGCCCCCGCGCAGGAGGCCAGGGCCGTGTCCGGCTCCATCTGGACATAACAGGCCAGGGCTCCGGAGATGATGGCCGCCGTGGGCGTGGGAACGCCCAGGAAATTGCTTTCCTGCCTGTCATCCACATTGAATTTGGCCAGCCGGAGGGCGCTCATCACCGCCAGGAACAGCGGAAGATAGATATAGAAGCCCTCGCAGCCGCAAAGGTCCATGGTAACCACCAGCATGAGGGAGGGGAGCAGGCCGAAACTCACCATGTCGCACAGTGAATCCAACTCCTTGCCGATGGGAGAATAGGCTTTTAGAAGCCGGGCTGCCAGGCCGTCGCAGAAATCGAACGCGGCGGCCAGCAGCATCAGGCAGAAGGCCCATTCCATCTGCCCCCGGAAAGTGCAAATCACTCCCATGGCTCCGGAAAGGAGGTTCATGGAAGTGATCGTATTGGGAATATGTTTGGTTATGGTCATTTATTTGAGGCCGATCTTCTTGAGGATGTCCTTGGGAACGGCGTTCTTGTTGACCAGGATGTTGAGGGTCTTGCCCTTGGCGAACTCCTCGGACATGTACCAGAGGCCCTTGTAGGCGCCGGCCTCTCCCCAGGAATTCTTGATCATGTAGTACTTGTTGCCGTTCTGGTCCTTGGCGATGCCATAGAGGTGCATGCCATGGTCGTCGGTGGAGGTCTTCTCGTCATAATACTGCTGACGGATTTCCTGCGTCACTTTGACTTCCTTTACGACAGGCTTCTCTGCGGGCTTGTCATCGGCCCGGCCAACCCAGCGCTCCTGGTCCGAACCGGCGGTGGGGGCTGCGGTGTCCACCAGGATACCAAGACCGTTGCGGGTGAAGCCGGCTTCGGAGACGTCACCGCCCCAGGCCACGGTGTAACCGTTTTCCACGGCATAGTCCATGATGGCCATGAATTCGTCCAGGGGAACGTTCCAGGACGGGGAGTTGCGCCAGTTGTCCTGTACCTCCATGGCGAACTGGGTATAGAACGGATGGTGGGTATAGGAGGTGAAGCCGATATAGTCGTCCAGGTTGAGACCCTGTGCATCACGGTAGCTGATGGGGGTATAGGTGACACCGTTCACGACGAAAGTCTCCGGAACCTCACCCATGTAGGCATCCAGGATGCCGTCCACGCCTTTGGGCCATACCTTGGTGAGCTTGCGGTTGGGGTTCTTTACCACGGCGCTCACATAACCCTTGAGGCCGGCGTCCAGTTCTCCCTGTACGGGGAGGTCGTAGCCGTACTGCATGCCGGTATAGGCCTTCTGGTCCACCAGGCCGTATGCCTTGGCGGTCTCGATCACGTCACCGAAATCCGAGCCGACGGCGAAATTGAGGGCGCCGTCCAGGCGTACATACTTGATGGCCCTGTCATAGTACGAACGGCGTACGATGAACATTTCCGAGAAGTCCGGATACAGGGCGGGGTCTTTGATGCCCTTGGCCTTGATGACTTCGCTCTCCAGGAAGGACAGGCCGCTGAAGCACCAGCAGGTGCCGCTGTTGTTCTGGTTCTTGACGGAGGTGATGGGATTCTCCTTCACAACGGTGAACTGATAGTCTTCCGGATTGACGGGGGCCGGGGTCTGTGCCCGCTGGGCCTGGGCGGAAATGCCGGCGATGGCCAGGATGGCCGCAAGGGTGAAAATCTTCTTCATATCTGAGATTGTTTTGAAAGTATTCAAATACACTACCTACAAAAGTAAAGTTTTTTATCTATTTTTGCAAATGTATGTCTACGGTACTTTATATACACGGAATGGGCGGAGGCGGCGACAGCCGGATTCCCCGCCTGCTGGCAGAGCAATTCCGGGATGAGGATATCCGGGTGGTGGTGCGCACGTACAGTTTCGACCCGGATGAAGGCGCCGCCCAGATTGCATCCTGGGTGGAAGAACTGCAGCCGCAACTCATCCTGGGAGAGTCCCTTGGCTCCATCCAGGCCCTCCGGGTGGGCGGGCTTCCCCACCTGTTCGTGTCTCCCTCCCTGGGAGCGCCGTCCCTTCTGTATAAGCTCAGGAAGGTATGCTCATTCTCCATCGGCCGATGGTACATGCATCGCCGCTTCCCCGTAAAGGAGGGCGACAGGCAGCCGCTGGTGTTCACCCCGGAGGTGCTGAGTAAATACAGGAAGCATTGGGAGGCTGCGATGGAGCAGGTCCGGAAGGACCAGGCTGCCGGACTGCCGTATTTTGCTTTCTTCGGCACCCGGGACCATTTCAAGGAATCCGGCGTGGTACAGGTCCAGCTGTGGCGGGATCTCTTCGGAGACACTTATCAGGAATATGACGGAACCCACTTCATGGAGGAGGAATATGTGACCTCCATGCTGATTCCCAAAATACGGGAAATGCTCTCTTTGCAAAAGTAGCCGGAATTATGTATTTTTGTACTTTATTCCAGTAGTTATGAGAAATCATCTCCTTATAGGCATCGTGGCCGCGGCGTTGCTTTACGCCTGCAAGCCCCAGGTGGCACCGCCCAGGCCCACCATTGCGCTGGTGGAGGCCATCGTGGCCGATACTTCCGGGGTGGGACGTGTGGCCAGGAGCGCCGGTCACGGAGCCGTCCAGGGTTCCGTGGCCCTTATCGGCGAACCCCGGGACGGCATCCTGCTGGCCCGCCGCTTCCTGGCGGCCGACCGCGTGGACAATATCGACGGACAGGCCCGGCGGGATTCCCTGCCGGATTTCGCCGGAGAGGTTTTCGACGTAATCCTGGATGACTATAATGCCCCTTACCACCATTTCTTCTCCGAAGGACCGGATCCGGTGAACAGGCTGGACAGCCTGCGTGCGGCGGCGGTGCAGAATGCCGTTTTCGCATGGGACAGCACCTGTTTCAGAAGCGCTTCGGAACTGGAGTCCCGCCTGGGAAAGAGCCGTTCCAAGGTGCTGGTATTCACATCGGCCATGCAGGCGGAATACGGCCTTTTCGACGTGGATACCCTGCAGCAGATCACGGGAGGGAAGAGCCATCTGGTATCGGCCATGGACGTCCTGCTGGAAGAGGCTTTTGAAGGCGGAGCCAAGAACCTGGCCGTCTGGACCTCGCGGGATACCCGCGTATCCGGCGTCTGGCAGCATGTGTTTGCACAGACGGCGGAACCGGGAACCAGCTTAACCGTCATTACGCCCGAATCGGCCCTGGACATCCGGACGGAATTCCGGGACGTGCTTCGCCAGTACCGTACCACCGGCCGCAGCCTGGATGCCTTGCTCATAGACAGTTACGATGCGGATCAGTTCCCGCTCCTGGGGGAGGTGGCCATGATCCGGCGCGGCGGTACGGACGAGGATGCCGCCCTGGACAAGATGCTTTCACCGGCTTTCCGCATACTGGATGCCGGCTCCTCGGTGGTACGCAGCACTTATCAGCTGCTTCGCCGGGAAAACCTTTTCACCCATAGGATAGCCCGCCCGTCGGCCCGTTATTACGAGACGGCGGAAGCCCCGGACGGCAACCCGGTACTGGTGGAGGTGGGTGCCGCCTATGTTCAAAATGCGTATGTTTCAGATATCCATTAGTCCAGAGGAAATAAGTGCCTTGGAACTGGCTTCGTTCCCCGGGGAGATTGTGCTGGTGGACCGGGAAGGGGAGCAGCTGGATCAGGCGCTGCGTTACCTGAAGCGTCAGCGGGTGCTGGGTTTCGACACGGAGACCCGTCCCACCTTCTCGCCGGACCAGCACAGTACGGGAACAGCCCTGCTGCAGCTTTCCGGCGGTGGGAGGGCTTTCCTGTTCCGGCTCAAGAAAATCGGCCTTCCAAAGCCGCTGGCGGCCATTCTGGCCAACCCCTCCATTGTGAAGGTGGGCGCTGCAACGCTGGACGACGTACGCGGATTGCAGAAAATAACCCCCTTCTCTCCCAAGGGCTTCGTGGACCTTCAGTCCATCGTCAGCGAATATGGCATCCGGGACAAGAGCGTCAAGAAGATGACCGCCATTATCCTGGGCGTGAAGATTTCCAAGGCCCAGCAACTTTCCAACTGGGAGGCCGAACATCTGTCGGAGTCCCAGCAGCGCTATGCCGCCACGGACGCCTGGGTGTGCCGGGAAATGTACCTCAAGCTGATGGCGTCCGAAAAGCATCCCCTTACCCCAGAACAGTTGAATCCCGAACAGCATGGATAAGATAATACTGAAACCGCGCCGGGAAGAATCCCTCCTGCGCTATCATCCTTGGGTGTTCTCCGGAGCCATCGCCCAGGTGGTGGGCCATCCCGCCGAAGGAGACTTGGTGGGCGTGTACACCTCCGACGGACAGTTCCTGGCCTGGGGGCATTACCAGATTGGATCCATCGCCGTGCGGGTGCTCAGCTTTGACGAGGACCCCACCCGGGCCGATTTCTGGACGCTCATGCTCCGCCGCGCCCTGCAGCTCAGGATGGCTTATGGCCTCCACGGTGCCGCAGAGACGGACTGTTACCGCCTGGTGCACGGGGAAGGGGACGGTCTCCCCGGCCTCATTGTGGACTATTATGCCGGCGTATGTGTGCTGCAGGCCCATTCCGTGGGCATGTTCCGCTCCAAAGGCGCTATCTGCGCCGCCTTGCAGGAGGTGTATGGACCGGCCCTGAAAGCCGTCTATGACAAGAGCTCCGGCACCGCACCCTTCAAGGCGGGCCTGGACCTGGTGGACGGCTATCTCTGGAAGGCCGATGGCTTCTCCGACGATGAGCAGGTGGTGCTGGAAAACGGCCACCGCTTCCTGGTGAACTGGACCGAAGGCCAGAAGACGGGCTTTTTCCTGGACCAGCGGGAGAACCGCCTCCGGGTGGGCTCCCTGGCCAAGGGCCGTAGCGTCCTTAACCTCTTCTGCTATACCGGCGGTTTCTCCATCTATGCCCTGGGTAACGGCGCCGTCCATGTGGATTCCGTGGACAGTTCCAAAAAGGCCATGGACATGGTGGACCGCAATGTGGCCCTTAACGGCTTCGCTCCGGACAGGCACACTTCTTACTGTGCCGATGCCATGGAATTCCTCCGGGACGTGCCGGAAGGGAAGTACAGCCTGATGATAGTGGACCCGCCGGCTTTCGCCAAGCACCGCGGCGCCCTCAAAAACGCCCTCCGGGCCTATCAGCGTCTGAATGCCGCCGCCATCTCCAAGGTGGCCCCCGGCGGTTTCGTGTTCACCTTCAGCTGTTCACAGGTGGTGGACAAGGAGGCGTTTGCCCTGGCCGTGTTCTCGGCCGCGGCCGAAACCGGTCGCAGCGTCCGCATCCTGGACCGCCTGAACCAGCCCGCCGACCACCCCGTGAACATCTACCACCCCGAGGGCGAGTACCTCAAGGGCTTGTTGCTGTATGTCGAGTAACGATTATATGTTCCCCACTTCCGTGAAGGAGGTGCAGGCGCTGGGGTGGGATTATATTGATATAATCTTCTTCAGCGGGGACGCCTTTGTGGACCATCCGTCGTTCGGCACGGCGGTGATTGCGCGCTGGCTGCAGAAATGGGGTTATCGGGTGGCGGTGGTTCCGCAGCCCAACTGGCGGGACGACTTGCGGGATTTCCGCAAATTGGGAGCGCCCAGGCTCTATTTCGGCCTGAATTCCGGCGCCATGGATTCCATGGTGAACCATTACACCGCCTCCAAGCGCCTCCGGCACGACGACGCCTACACCCCCGACGGCAAGGCCGGCGCCCGTCCGGACTATGCCGTAACGGTGTATACCCAAATCCTGAAAAAGCTGTTCCCGGACGTGCCGGTGGTCATCGGCGGCATAGAGGCCTCCCTCCGCCGCCTCACGCATTACGATTACTGGAAAGACTGCCTGATGCCTTCCGTACTGTATACTTCCGGGGCCGATTACCTCTGCTACGGCATGGGTGAAAGGCCGATGCTGGAACTCACGAAAGGCATAGAAAAAGGCTGGTCCCAGCACCGGATGCACCAGATTCCCCAGATTGCCTTCTATGTGAATGGGAAACTTCCTGCGGGGGTATTACCTCCAAAACCGTCGCTTCGCGACCCCTCCCATTCCGTCGTGTCCGTGCCGGACACAGACTCTGGGCCCCTCCCTCTTACAGGGCCGAGGGTGGCCACGGGCTTTGGAGGCAATACCCCCTCCGGAAGTTTGCTCCTTCATTCCTTTGAAGAGTGCCAAAAGGATAAGCGGGCATTTGCGGAGAATTTCCACTGGATCGAGACCCATGCCAACATGATGCACCCGGATACCATCATCGAGCCGGTGGGGGACGGGTATGTGCAGATCAATCCGCCTTATCCGCCGGCAACGCAGGAAGAGATGGACAGCTACTGGGACCTGCCGTTCACCAAACTGCCGCATCCCCGGTATAAAGGCAAGCGGATTCCGGCGTATGACATGATCAAGTTTTCCGTGAATACACACCGGGGCTGCTTCGGCGGCTGTAATTTCTGCACCATCGCCGCCCATCAGGGCAAATTCATCCAGAGCCGCAGCGAGGCCTCCATCCTCAAGGAGGTGAAGGCGCTCAATAAGCTGCCGGACTTTGCGGGCAACATTTCCGATGTGGGTGCTCCCACGGCCAACATGTACGGGATGCACGGGAAGAACCTGGAGCTCTGCGACAAATGCAAACGCCGCAGCTGCCTGTTCCCGGCCCGCTGCCCCAACCTGAACTGCGACCATACGCGGCTGATGGAGCTCTACAGGCGCATAGATGCCACCCAGGGCATCCGGCACAGCTATATCGGCAGCGGTATAAGATACGACCTCTTCCTTACGGAGGACGGCTTTGTGGATCCCAGTTCCAAGCCCTACTTGAAGACGCTGGTACTGGACCATACTTCCGGCCGGCTGAAAGTGGCGCCGGAGCATACGGAAGACCATGTGCTGCAGAAGATGGCCAAACCCTCCTTCCGGCTCTTTGAGCGGCTCCGCAAGGAATTCGACGGCATTAACCGGGAGGCCGGAACCCATGTGGGCCTGGTGCCGTATTTTATCTCTTCGCATCCCGGCTGCACGCTCAAGGACATGGAGAACCTGGCCAGCCATCCCGCCCTCAAGGGAATCTGGATGGACCAGGTACAGGATTTCACGCCCACCCCTATGACCACTTCTTCGATCATGTTCTATACCGGACTGGACCCCCGGGACATGAAACCGGTGTTCTGCGAGCACAATCCGGAGCGGAAACAGCAGCAAAAATCATTTTTCTTCAAAAATTCTTCGAAAAAAACGGGTGACCGCTTGCAAGGTTCAAAACAAATCCATAATATTGCAAGCAGAAAGAAACGTACTAAGAAAACCTAACTATGGCAGACATCAAGAAAAGACATGTGGTGAGTTTTGAGAAGATGGGAACGCATCCGGACCTGGCGGCGGCTTTTGCAGAAAAGTACCCCAAGGGGTTCAGCGACTATCTCACAGATCTGGTGAAATATCCCAAGCCGGACGGTACGTCGTTCTATGCTGTTACCATAGAAACCCTGGAAGCCATATATCTGGTTAAGATCAATGTAAAGACAGACGATATGGAGGACGTGGCCCGCTGGCTGGAGGGAGAGGAAGACGCAGAGAACGAGGCCGTGGCCGGAGGCAGCGCAGACGCTTCGGATGCCGCCGGAGAAACCCTTCCGGACGACAATATCTCCCAGTATTCCACACCTGGAGACGACGAGTAAAGATGGCGCGCAGTAGTGGCATCAAATACATCTGGGGCCCGTTGAGGGCCCTTTTGCGTAGACTGCCGGAGAAGACCAGCCTGCTGGTGCTCTCTGTTGTTACCGGCTTGCTCTGCGGACTGGCCGCCGTGCTGCTCAAACTCTCCATCCACGGTATCCAGGACGGCCTCAAATCCTTGTTCCCGGATTCCCGCTGGCCCTTCCTCATCCTTCCCGGCGTGGGCATGCTCCTGAGCGGACTCATCGTCCGCTACCTGGTCCGGGACAATATCGGCCACGGCGTAACCAAGGTGCTGCAGGCCGTCTCCAAGAACGAATCCAAGATCAAACGGCACAATGTGTGGTCCTCGCTGGTAACCAGCGCCCTCACCATCGGCTTTGGCGGCTCCGTGGGTGCGGAGGCTCCCATCGTGTATACGGGCGCCGCCATCGGCTCCAACCTGGGCCGATACTGCGGAATGAGCTATAGGGGAATGACCCTGCTGCTGGGTTGCGGTGCCGCGGGGGCCGTCGCCGGCATCTTCAACGCCCCGCTCGCCGGCGTGCTCTTCACACTGGAGATCCTGCTTTTCAACATCTCCATGACGGGGATGCTGCCGCTGCTGCTCAGTTCCGTATCGGCCACCCTGGTGAGTTACCTGTGCCTAGGCCGGGAAACGCAGTTCGCGGCGTCCCTGGTGGAATTCTCCATGAAGAATGTGCCGTTCTACCTTGTCCTGGGGGTGTTCTGCGGCTTCTGCGCCCTGTATTTTATCCGCACCACCCTTTCTATGGAAGACCGCCTGGGCAAACTGAAGAATCCCTGGGTGCGCTGGGCCGTTTCGGCCGTTCTGCTGGGCATCCTCATTTTCCTGTTCCCGCCACTTCACGGGGAGGGGTACAACTTCCTGTCACCGCTGCTCAGCGGCGCTTCGGTAGACTTCGGCGGGGAGACGCCACTCTCCTTTGCGCTCCGCTGGGAATGGGCCGTACCGGTGTTTTTCCTGCTGGTACTGCTGCTGAAGGTATTCTCCATGACTTTCACCAATGCCGGCGGGGGTGTGGGCGGTACCTTCGGTCCCACGCTTTTTATCGGCGCCATAGCCGGATTCGTGGTGGCTACAACCCTTAACCTGGTTTTCCCGGCATCGGTGCCGGTTCCCAATTTCGTGCTGGTGGGTATGGCCGGCCTGATGGCCGGCGTGATGCAGGCCCCCCTCACGGCCATCTTCCTCATTGCCGAAATCAGCGGTGGCTACCAGTTGCTGGTGCCCCTCATCCTCACATCGGCCATTTCCTTCGGTGTCACCCGGCTGTTCGAAAAGTACTCCATCTATACCAAGCGCATCGCCGCTTCCGGAGAACTGCTCACCCACGAGGCCGATCAGGCCGTGCTAACCCTGATGCGCACCAACGATCTGCTGGAGGCCGACTTTACTCCTGTGAGGATAGACGATACCCTGGGAGCCTTGGTGGAAGCCGTTTCCCAAAGCAGCCGCAACATTTTTCCGGTGGTGGATTCCCGTGGCCACTTCCAGGGCTATGTGTCTCTGGCCGATATCCGGAAGGATATGTTCCAGACCCATCTTTATGACAAAAAGCACGTATATAATTATGTAAAGACGGCTCCCGAATACGTATATCCCGGAGAACCTATGGACTCGGTGATGCGCAAGTTCGAAAAGACCGGTGCCTGGAACCTTCCGGTGATTGCCGAAGACCGTACCTATCTGGGCTTCCTGTCCAAATCCAATATCTTCAGCGCCTACCGGGAAGAACTTAAAGACTTTTCGCAGGACTAACCCAGGATGGATTTCCGGAAGAACGGAGCCTTAATAAGTTGCCGGAACAGGAAGGGTTGCAGCGAATAGCTGATGAGGATGGTGGTGAGCATGCCGATGAGCGAGCACACGCCGATGGACCGGATGGCGGGATGCCGGGCGAAGAGCAAGGACAGGATAACCACCACCAGCACGAAGACGGAGAAGATAATGGCTGTCTTGTGGTAGTGCAGGAGGTCCCGTTCCTCACCGCGGGCATCTGAAAGCAGCCCTTGCATCACGAAAATGCTGTAGTCCACCCCAATCCCGAAGATAAAGGTGGAGATGACTATGTTGATGAGGTTGAATTCCAGCCCGGCAAGGGCCATGTAGCCCTGTACCACATACCAGCTGAGCGCCATGGGCAGGAAGGCCAGCAGCGCCGTCCAGAGGTTCCGGAAGCTGACCAGCAGCACCAGCAGCACGAACAGG
The DNA here is from genome assembly GCA_016285175.1 of Bacteroidales bacterium. GTDB lineage: Bacteria > Bacteroidota > Bacteroidia > Bacteroidales > UBA932 > Cryptobacteroides. The sequence goes on along the minus strand of JAEEQF010000004.1, from coordinate 10,923 downwards.
GAGGAGATGAGCAGGGCTGCGTCAAAGTCCCGGTGGATGAGCTCCACCAGATTCCCCGTATAATAGATGGGATCGATCACCACGGCGTGCGGCACGGCGGCGATGGCGTCGTCCACGGCTTTCCGCTTTCCGGGGTCCATCAGAACGGGGCTGAAAACCAGGTACCTTCCGCCGGAGTATTCGATGTAGTTGCATAGCAGCCCTTCCGGAACAATGCCGGATTCGTACAGGGAGGAAGGGCTGTATTCGGCTTCGGCCAGGGTGAAGAACGGGTCGAAAAGGGAAGGGGAGAGACCGTTGTCCCGGGCGGCGGCCGTAATGGCGCTGCGGGCCTGGTCCAGGTGTCCGTCGGCCCACCAGGCATTCCAGGCGTCAATCCGGCGCTGCTGCTCCTCTTCCGTAAGAAACAGCAGGGAAGTGAGGTCCGGGCTCTTTGCTGCAATCCCTTCGTCCAGCAGGGAATCGATGACGGTCCTTACCGCCTTGTGGCTTTCCAGCGCTTCATCCAGGGTGGGACCAACAGCCGCATAATAGCGCTGGGTCATTCCGTCCAGGTTTTCCCGGGCATAGCGGGCTTGGGCTTCCAGCATCCGGGGGCTGTCGTAGCCGATGTTGCGAAGGTCGCTGTCGAACTGGACCTTCCCGGAGAACACAACCCCTACGGCCACGAAGGCGGTGAGGAGGGAGAGGAAAAGCGGATTCCTGTCGAACGGAACGTTGTTCAGGCGGTCTGCCAGGCCGATGGCGAAAGAGCTCCGCCGGGTATTGCCTTCCTCCAGCAGGTGGGGCAGGAAGATGAGGGTGAAAGCCGTGCTGCCCACCAGGGCCAGCGAAGCGAAGATGCCGAAGTCCCGGAGCAAGTCGCTTTGGGTGAAAAGCAGGCCCAGGAAGGCTCCCACCGTGGTGATGCAGCCCAGGCAGACAGGCGTGGCCTCGTCCTTGAGCAGCTGCTCCACGCTCCCCACGAAGCGATGATGGATGATGATGTGCAGGCTGTAGCTGAGCGCAACCCCCAGGACGATGGCGCAGATGCCGAAGGCCATCAGCGACATGCTGCCTTTGACCAGGTACATTACGGCCAGGGCGAATGCTGTCCCATAAGCCACGGGAAGCAGATTCTGCCACAGGATGCGTACGCTCTTGAAGCACAGGCACAGCAGCAGGAGGATTACCAGGAAAGAAATGCCGATGGTGGATACGAGGTCTTTCTTGATGGTGCGGGAATTGCCCACGCTCCTCACCGGAGCCCCGTGCAGGAGGATGGTCACTCCGGGGGCGGAGGCTGCATAGGCCTGGATCTGCGCCTCCATCCTGCGGACCAGGCGGTCGCTCTCCTGCGAGTTCTGGTAGGAGAAAGTGGGGGAAAGGAAGGCCAGGGCCGTATTCCCTCCCGTGGCGAAGAGATGGCCGTTACGGTAGGCAAAGCCGGTCTCTCCCAGGATATCGGCCGGAAGGATGCGGCTCTTGAGATCCAGCGGGTCCATCGTAATCATCTGGGTGTCCCGTCCGGTTTCGTCGGCCATCAGCTTCTGGTAGTTCCGGGCCATGGTTTCATCGGCCTGGGCCAGGGCCTCCTCAAAGAGGGGATAGGTGTCGGGGGATACAAAGACGGGGAGGTTGGACAGGCCGTAGTCCAGTGCCGAGAGCGCCAGGTCGGCGTCCAGCCTGTACAGGACGTTGTCTATGGCGCGGTAGGTGGAATCCGAAGCCACCAGCTCTTCCATGAAGGAATCCACCGTGGAGAGCAGTTCTTCTTCCGGCAGTCCCTCTTCCGGGACAAACTGGAGGTAGACCTTGTCTTTTACGCGAAGGCTGTTGAACGCCAGTTCGCTGTCGGAACCACCCGAGGAGGGGACCAGTTTGGAAATGTCTTCTTCGTAATGCATCTGCAGGCCCAGCACCAGGAAAAGGACGCTGGTGCACCCCAGCAGCAACCATAGCAGCGGTTTATGCCCGGAAAAGAAGCGGTACAGGTCCACGAAGAAATTTCCCATTTCCTAAAGATTTTTGCCGATATAGTCGTACAGGTTGCCGAAGGTCTGGATTTCCTTTACTTCCATTCCTTTGAGCTTGACCCCTGTTTCCCGCTCGATGACAGCCACCAGGTCCACCAGGCTCAGGCTGTCCAGCTCCAGGGTGTCCATAATGGAGGCATCCCTTTCCAGGGAAGACGCTTCCACTTCAAACTCTTCTGCGATGGCTGCATTCAGCCGCTGAATCAATTCAGTATCAATCATATTTCTAGTTCGTTCTTTATTCTTTCAAAGGCTTTCCGGCGAAGCTCCCTCAAATCCCGCGCCATCCCGGAGCCCGCTTTCAGGAAGCGGAAATCCTGCAGGGTACGCATCCATAGTCTTACCCAGTAAACTTCAAAGACGAAAAGAAGGGGCAGCAGGCAGCCGTGCAGGAGCGCCCAGGCTCCCAGGAAGGGCCATTCTGCCGCCAGGGTAAGGACAAAGCCGATGGGCAGCGACAGCACCAGTACCACCAGGGCGAAACTGCCCAGCAGCATCGGGTCCTGCAGCTTGCGGGTGAAATACCGGGGAATGAGCCAGGTAAAGGCGGCCGGCCAAAGGCCGATGATCGCAAGCGGCAGGGTGATAACCAGCAGCAGCGCCTCCCCTGCGGTCCGGAGCGGGGAAGGGGGATTCTCCAGCTGCCTTTCCTTCAGTCCCAGGCTCTCCAGGGCCTCCCTCAGAGAGGTAATCTCCCCGTAGGAGATATCCTTTTCCTTCAGCAGGGAAACCAGCATCCTGTCGGAGTCCAGCTTCTCCGGAAGCTTTTCGGGATCCAGCTTATGCTGCCGGGCGAAATCACTGCCGAAGCTGCTCTCACGCAGAAAATCAATCTCGGCATAATGGTCCAGGTCCCGGATGTCCAGCATCATTCCCTGAATCTGTTCGCGGACCAGTTTGTTTACCTCCCGCTGGGCGGTGCGGGGTTTGGTCCGATAAAGCTCGTAAAACGGCTGGATGGAAACAGGGGTGCCTATGCGGACCAGCATGTCGCTCCGGAAGGCAAAATAGTTGGAGTAGTGGTTGCAGGTGGGCAGGATGAAGATTTCTTTTTGGAAACCGGATTGCTCGGCTGCCTCAAAGGCCATCCGGGTATATCCGAAGGCAAAGGAACCCAGCCACCGGCGGCTCTGGTGTCCGGCTTCCGGAAAAAGGAGGACGGCGTTGCCGTTTAGCAGATGCTCTTCCGTATCCTGGAAAGTCTGCAGGTTGTTGGGCATGGCCTCTTCCCCTTGATACTGCATCCGGTAGGCAGGCATCACGCCCGCCCATTGGAGGAAGCGGTTCACCAGCGGATGGATGCCGAAAACGTCGGCCCGGGCGATGAAGCGGATTCTCCGGTGGGGGAAGGCGAACAGGATGCCAAAAGCGTCGTTGAGACAGTTCTGGTGGTTGGAGACGATGAGGAAAGATGCACCGTCACCGGGGACGTTCTCCCTGCCGATGCAGTGGAACCTCCTGTAATACAGCTTGTTAAAAACAAATTGCAAGTATGACTTCAGCCCTTTGTACAAGGGACCGGCGGTCTTTTCTTTCACTATCACTAACCAAATTGAGCATGCAAAGATAATAATATTCGCAGATTATTCTTATCTTCGTTTACCAATATGTCATTTTACATGAAAGAAATCTATGTCAAGCATTTAGCCGCCCTACTGAAGATCCAGCCCTGGCAGGTGGAAAACTGTGCGGAACTGTTTGCCGACGGTTGTACCATCCCGTTCATCAGCCGTTACCGCAAGGAGCGCACCGGCGGGCTCAACGATATCGATGTGGCCGAAATCAAGCACTGGAACGATGTGTTTGCCGAGATGGAGAAGCGGAAGGCCTCTATCCTGGGCACCATCGAGGAGCAGGGGAAGCTTACGCCGGAGCTGCGGGAAAAGATAGAGAAGTGCGTGGCTTCCAGTGAGCTGGAGGATCTGTACCTTCCTTATCGGCCTAAGCGGAAGACGCGGGCCACGGTGGCGGTGGCCAAGGGCCTGGAACCCCTGGCGGATCTGCTCTGGAACAATAAGTCCCGTAGTCCGGAGGCCGATGCCGCCAAGTATGTGAAGGGGGAGGTCGCCTCCGTGGAGGAGGCCCTGCAGGGCGCAAGGGACATCATGGCCGAGCGTATCAGCGAAACTGCGCACAACCGGGAGACGCTCCGCGGCATTTACCGAACCCGCCGCGTCTGCTCCAAGGTGACCAAAGCGGGGGAAAGCAGCCCGGAGGCCGCCAAATACCGCAGTTATTTCCATTTCTCGCAGCCCATAGCCAAGATCCCTTCCCATAACCTGCTGGCCATGCTCCGGGCCCAGGACGAAGGATTCCTCCGCGTGGAGATAGATGCCGACGGCGAAAAATGCGGCAACAAACTGTATTACGATTACTGCCAGGAGCACGGTTATCCTTCCCACCATCAGGTGCGGGATGCGGTGGACGACGCCTGGAAGCGCCTGCTGGACCCTTCCATCACCGGAGAAGTGCTCCGCGAGGCCAAAGAAAAGGCCGATGTGGAATCCATCCAGGTGTTTGGGGAGAATCTCCGGCAGCTGCTGCTGGCCGCTCCGGTGGGGCAGAAGCGGGTGATGGCCATCGACCCGGGCTTCCGGACGGGCTGCAAGGTAGTCTGTCTGGACGAACAGGGAAACTTGCTGCATCACGACGTGATTTTCCCGCATCCTCCCGCCGCGAAGAAGATCCAGGCCATCACGACGGTGGCCGACCTGGTGGAAAAATATGCCATTGAGGTCATCGCCATTGGAAACGGGACGGCCGGGCGCGAGACGGAGGACTTCATCCGCAAAGTGGGACTGCCGGAAACGGTGCGTATCTTCTCCGTGAGCGAAGACGGCGCTTCGGTATATTCGGCCTCGGAAGTGGGCAGGGAGGAATTCCCGGAATATGACGTAACCGTCCGGGGTGCGGTCTCTATCGGCCGGCGCCTTATGGACCCGCTTTCGGAACTGGTGAAGATTGACCCCAAGTCCCTGGGCATCGGCCAATATCAGCACGATGTGGACCAGAATCTCCTCAAGGAGAAGCTGGACAATACCGTGGAAAGCTGCGTCAATAGCGTGGGCGTCAACCTTAATACGGCCAGCCCTTATCTGCTGCAATATGTGTCCGGCATCGGCCCGGCCCTTTCCCGCGCCATCGTGGATTACCGCACCAAGGAAGGCGGTTTCAAGAGCCGGGAACAGCTGAAGAAGGTGCCCCGCCTGGGGGATAAGGCTTTCCAGCAGTGCGCGGGCTTCCTGCGCATCCATGGGGCGGCCAATCCGCTGGACAATTCGGCCGTGCATCCGGAAGCGTATTCCGTGGTGGACCGTATGGCAAAGGACCTGGGCGTACCCGTGAAGGAGCTGGTGGGCAATGCGGAACTCTGTAAGAAGATAAAGGCGGCCGATTATGTGGGCGGCGACTTCGGCCTTCCCACCATCAACGACATCCTGCTGGAGCTCCAGAAGCCGGGCCGGGATCCCAGGGAAAGCGCCCGGGAGTTTTCCTTTGCCGACGATATCCACGAGATAGAGGACCTGAAGCCCGGTATGGAACTGCCCGGGCTGGTAACCAATCTTACGGCCTTCGGGGCGTTTGTGGATATCGGCCTTCACGAAAACGGCCTTATCCACGCTTCCCAGATGGGCGTGAAGGGGATGGCGGTCCCTTCCAAAATACTGAAACTGCACCAACAGGTGAAGGTGCAGGTAGTTTCAGTGGATCTGGAAAGGAGCCGGATAGGGCTCCGGCTGCTGAAAGATTAGGCGCGCGGCTTGATTCTCCGGAAACGGAGGCCCATCACGCCCCAGAACGCCTCCCCAAAGATACCTCCGCTCATCTTGGAGGTGCCTTTCTGGCGGTTTACAAAGATGATGGGCACTTCCTGGAGCTTGAATCCCAGCTTGCAGGCCGTATACTTCATCTCTATCTGGAAGCCGTATCCTTTCATCTTTACGGCATCCAGGTCAATGGTGCCGAGCACTTTGCGGGAATAGCAGACGAAGCCCGCCGTGGTGTCGTACACCTTGATCCCCAGCATATACCGCACATAGCTTGAGGCGAAGTAAGACATCACAATCCGGCTCATGGGCCAGTCCACCACGCTCACACCGTTGCAGTAGCGGGACCCTACCGCCATATCGGCCCCATCCTCCGCGCAGGCCTTGTACAGGCGGAGCAGGTCGGCGGGATTGTGGGAGAAGTCCGCATCCATCTCAAAGACATAGTCGTAATCATGCTCCAGGGCCCATTTGAAACCCATGAGATAGGCTGTTCCCAGTCCCAGCTTGCCGGCGCGCTGTAACAGATGCAGCCGCACGGCCTCTTTTTCCTGCAGGCCTTTCACTATATCGGCCGTTCCGTCCGGGGAACCGTCGTCAATCACCAGTACATGGAAATTCCCTTCCAAGGCAAACACGGCGGCAATGATGTCGGCGATGTTTTCCTTTTCGTTGTAGGTGGGTATGATTACAAGTTTATTGTGCATGGCCAATCTGTTTTAGCATTTCTTCCACCGCGGCTTCCAGCTGCAGGTCCCGGCCGCTAAGCACGGAGGCAGGGTGGTTATAGATGAGGATGTCGGGTTCTATCTGATGATTTTCAATGTAATAACCGTTCTGGACGTCGTAGTTGCCCACCTGCGGGATGCCGAAGACCAGGGTGTTGTCAATCTGGGTTTCCCACCAGACGGCGGTCATGGTGCCGGGGATGGGGGCGCCGATGAGCTTGCCGATTCCCAGGCTCCTGTAGGCGCTGGGGAAACCGGAAGCGTCGGAATAGTTGTCTTCTCCCACCAGCACGCAGGAAGGCCCGGTCCACTTGTTAAACGGCTCATGGCCGATATACTGGCCTCTGGGGGTGAAGGTTACGTATTCCTTCCCGCCCAGGAAGGTGACCAGGTCGTCGTGCAGCCAGCCGCCGCCGTTGTGGCGCGTGTCCACGATGAGGGCCTCTGCTGCGCGGTATTTGCCCAGCGCCTTGGAGTAGAGTTCCCGGTAACTGGGGCTGTCCATCCCTTCAATGTGGACATAACCCACGCGGCCGCCGGAGAGTTTTTCCACCATCTCTTCGCGCTGGCGCACCCATCGGCGATAAAGCAGGGTGGCGTCCGAGGCGGTGGGGGTTACGATGTATTCCTTATCCTTGCCGTCCACCTTCATCTGGATAACGGTCTTCTTGCCGGCCCTTTCGTAGAGGTATTCCATCCACACGTCGCCGGCTTTGACGGCCTTGCCCTCGATGGCGGTAATGAGGTCTCCAGCCTTGATAGCCGCGTCCGTATTGGAGAGTACGCCGCCGGGAAGTACCTCCGCGATGCGGAAGCCATCACCGGTGTAGGCGTTGTCGTAAAGCACGCCCAGGTGGCCCAGGTTGCGGGTTGCGGCAGGGCGGTACCGGCCGCCGGTATGCGAACCGTTCAGTTCTCCCAGCATCTCGGAGAGGAGATCCTGGAAGTCAAAGTTGTTGTTGATATGGGGAAGGAAGGCGGCATAGTTGTCGTGATAGTACTGCCAGTCCACCCCGTGCAGGTCTTCTACATAGAACTTCTCCTTCACCTGCTTCCAGCAGTGCTCGAAGATGTAGGCGCGCTCCTGGGCCGGCTTGAACTCGTAGTCGCCGGAGAAGGGGATGTCCGTAACTTTGTCGCCGGCGGCGATATCCACCTTGGAGATGCTGTTTCCGGCAAGGATGAAGATGCTCTTCCCGTCCGTGGAGGGGGTGAATCGGCCGGAAACGCCTTTCTTCACCACCGTAATATCGCCTTTCTGGAGGTCTATGCTGCAGAGGTCATAACCCTTCTCCAGCCGTTGGGTGAAGTAGAGTTTGTTGCCGTCCGGGCTCAGGAAATGGTCTCCCAGCATGTTGGAGAAGCGGGTGAGACGGCGGATCCGGTCTTCCCGGTTGGCCAGGTCCGGATTCAGTTTTTCCACTTTCTTGGCAATGCTGTCCTTCTTCTCCTGCTTTTCCTGCTTGGCTACGGCCTTCTCTCCCAGGAGCATCTTGTCAATCTCTATCTGCTCCTTGCTGCGGGCGAATTCCGTATAGGCCTTCCCGTCGAAGAACATGATATAGATGTCTCCTTCGGCGCCCCAGCTTCCGTGGCTACGGTAGCCGTTCTTGTCGCTTTCCCAGGTGATGGCCTTGCCGTCCAGCGCCCAGCGGAAACCCTCATCGGAGTAGCCGCTGCGGGTGAGGTTGGTGATGACGCCGGTCTCAATGTTCACCAGGGCGATATCCTGGTTGTTCCAGCCTCCATCGGCCTGCCAGTTGGTGAGCAGGTAGCGGCTGTCCGGGCTCCAGGCAAAGGACTGGTCTCCATCGGAATAGGAGTAATTCACGCCCTTGTGCAGGGATTTGGGGGTGCCGCCCTTGGTGCTCAGGACCACCAGTTCCGTGCGGTCCCGCAGGTAGGCGATCCATTTTCCGTCGGGGGATACCTGCATCTGGAAGGACGTTTCACCTTCCGGGCTCACGCGTTCTTCCCTGGTGGCTACCGCATAGGTGAAGTATTTGTCTTCCTTGTTCGTGAGGGAAGTCTTGTAGATGCTCCAGCAGCCATTGCGCTCCGAGGCATAGTAGAGCTCCCTTCCGTCCTCCGAGAAGCTTACTCCCCGTTCCTGCTCGGCCGTGTTGGTGATGCGGCGGGTGGTGGGATACTCGATGGAGGTTACAAAGACATCTCCCCGGATAACCACGGCCACTTCTTTGCCGTTGGGAGATACCGCCAGGGAGGTGGCGTTCCTGATGTTGAGGCGTTCCATCGCGCGCTCCCTTTCGTCCCGGAAGATCTTGATGTCCAGCTTTTTGTTGTTCACATAGAGGTCTCCGTTATAGGAGTAGGCCAGCGTACCGTCATCGGCCACGGAGAGGAAACGGACGGGATTCTTCTCATAGGAGGTGATCCGGGTCTGCTGTTTGGGATTGGAAACGCTGCTGCGGAACACGTTGATGTTTTTTCCGTCCTGCTCACTCAGGAAATAGAAGGAGTCGCCATCGGCCAGGAAGACGGGATTGCGGTCCTCTCCCTTGAAGGTGGAGAGCTGGGTGAAAGCGCCCTCCGGACCCACCTTTCCGGGCGTGGCCGGCTTATACAGCCAGATGTCCCGCGTGACGGAGGAGGTGTGGTGCTTGCGGAGCGGGTCCTCATATCCCTTGTAGTCCTCGTAGAGCATGTCCCCGTTGGCATTGATGCTGAGGGCGCTCATAGTGAGGGATGTGACCAGTTCGGGAGCCTTTCCCTCCAGATTGGTCTTGTAGAGCTGCTGGCTGCCGGGAAAACCGTCGAAGCCGGGGCTGAGCATATTGGTGTCGTACCAGGTGAACCATACGGTTCCGTCTTTGTCTACGGTGAGGAGGGTCTCATTGCCGGGGAGGGTGGTAAGGCGCCTGGGGACTCCGCCTTCCCTTGAAGTTACATAGATGTCCTTGCTTTCCTCCCGGGTGGAGGTGAAAACGATCTGCCTGCTGTCACGGGTCCATACGGGGTCTGACTCATAAGCCGCGTTGGATGTGATCTGACGGGCCTCTCCACCGTTTGCCGATACGGTGTAAATATCGCCTTTGTAGCTGAATGCCACAGTCTTGCCATCGGGAGAGATGGCGTTTTTACGAATCCAGGAAGGCGTTTCCTGCGCAGCGGCCAGGCAGGGGAGGAGGATCAGGGCAAGAAGCAGACGTTTCATATTCTATATATTTATTGTTCAAAGATAGTGTATTTTTAAATAAGAGCGGCAATTTTCTCCAGCCAAAGGGCGTCGGTTTCGTCGAAAGTGGCCAGTTGGTCGCTGTCGATATCCAATACGGCCGATACCTGGCCGTCCGGGCCGTGCAGGGGGACGACAATCTCCGACTGGGAGAGGCTGCTGCAGGCGATGTGCCCGGGGAACTGGTGTACATCCGGCACTACCACGGTGCGGTCCTCTTTCCAGGCGGTGCCGCAGACACCTTTTCCATAGCCGATGCGCATGCAGGCCGCCGGGCCCTGGAAGGGGCCCAGGACCAGCTGCTTGTCATCGGCCAGGTAAAACCCGGTCCAGAAGAAGTGCATCCGCTCCTGGATCAGTGCGGCGGTGTTGGCCATGCGGGCAATCCGGTTCTGCTCGTCTCCCAGATACAGGCGGATGTCCTGGAACAGCCGCAGATAGCGGAAGGTCTTGAGGGAAAGGTGGCAGTAGCCTTCCGGATTCTTGTCCAGATAGGCCTGGTGGCGCTCTTCGGCCTCATAGAAGTTCCTGAGCGGTTCCAGCTCCACTACCAGGGGAGCGCCGGCTTTGGCTTCCTCCTTGGCGTATACGTTTTGGATACAGGCCCTTTCGGCCGGGTCTGTATAGTAGATTCCGGTGCGGTAACGCGTGCCTTCATCATGACCTTGCCGATTGAGGCTGAGCGGGTCGATGATGCAGAAGAACAGGCTTGTGAGTTCCTCCAGGGAAACCCTTTCCGGATTATAGCATACTCTCACCGTCTCGGCGAATCCGGTGGTGTCTGTATATACCTCTTCATATTTGGGATTGACGGTATTCCCGTTGGCGTATCCGCAGACGGCTTCCTTTACTCCGTCTACCTGTGAAAAGAAGTGCTGGGTGCCCCAGAAGCAACCTCCGGCAAAATAAATGTTTTTCATCTGTGTCATTTTCAATGGGTTTACAAAGATAGGAAAAAAAATCTGCAAAAAAACTTCAAAAAATTGCGTAAAAAGTTTGCCAGTTCGAAAAAAGTTCTTACCTTTGCAATCCCGTTCGGAAACGAGCGGGTTTTTCAGCCCCTGGACCGAAAGGCGGGGCAAGCAAAAAGTTCATTGAAAAGACTGAAAGGAAAGTACAAGCAAGTACCGGAAAAGTGTAACACTTTTCAAACTTTAAACGAGCGTCAGTTTCTTTAGGAAACAGCGTCAGGAACAAGCTAAGAATTATAAGAATAT
>JAEEQF010000044.1 GCA_016285175.1 Bacteroidales bacterium | reverse complement strand
GCGCCGCCCAGCGGCTGATGGATGAGCACGCGGGAATGCGGCAGCGCGGAACGCTTGCCCTTCTGCCCGGCGCACAGCAGCACGGCGCCCATGGAAGCGGCCATGCCCGTGCAAACGGTGGCCACGTCCGGCTGTACCAGCTGCATGGTGTCGTAAATGCCCAGGCCGGAAGTCACCTGCCCACCGGGGGTGTTCAGGTACATGGTAATATCGGCCTGCGGATCTGCGGAAGCCAGGAAAAGCAACTGGGCCTGGATGATGTTGGCCACGTCGTCATCGATGGGAACCCCCAGGAAAATGATGCGGTCCATCATGAGGCGGCTGAACACGTCCATCTGGGCCACATTCAGTTTGCGCTCCTCCGTAATGGTGGGATTGATATAGCCGTCATACACCGAAGTATAACGGTTAAGGGTCATGGAACCGATTCCCCGTCCCTTTACGGCAAATTTCTCAAAATCAGTCATTATTTGAGTTCTCTAAATTTCTCCTGGGAGATTTTCTTGGTCTGGAGGGTTACCTCTTCACGGACCTTGGCGATGGTGATGTTGTCCTCACACTGCTCTTCCAGACGGCGGTACTGGTTCTGGTCCTGCAGCATGTTCTGGGCCGATGAACGGATGAGATCCTGCGGAACGCCGGCCATGCCGTACATGGCGTACTGATAGGCCACATAGTTCTCTGCGGCGGCCTGGATATCGGCCTGGGACACCTTGAGGTTGAACTTCTGCATGATGTAGCCGCGAACCAGCTGCCACTTGAAGTCCTCGATGAAGGCCGGGAATTCCTTCTCTACCTGCTCGGCAGTGAACTTGCCCTCATTGGCATACACCAGCCAGCGCTTGAGGAAGGCTTCCGGAAGCTCCAGGCCGGCCTTCTCCACGAAGTACTTGCGTACATCGGCGCCAAAGCGGTAATTGGCATCCTGCTCGTGGGAAGCCTTGATGCGCTCCACCACCTTCTCCTCGAACTGCTCCGGCGTGGTGACCACATCCTTGCCGAAGATCTTGTCGTAGGTTTCCTGATTCTCCTCGGCGGCCACATAGGTCTTCACGTTAACGACGGTGAAGTTGAACATGGGATCCAGGCTGGCCAGCTTGGCCTTTTCCACCTTGAGCATGGCGGCGCGGTCCGTCTCGTTGGTAAAGGCGGCGTTCACATCCAGCTGGAACTTGTCGCCGGCCTTCTTGCCGATGAAAGCGCTGCGGGCTTCCTCCGCCACATTGGCGATGGAGATGTACACGCCCTCGGCGCTGTGGCTCTCGTTGGCGATATCGGCGATGATATAGTCGTTCTCACCGGCCTTCTTGCCTTCCTGCAGGGAGCCGTACTGCTGAAGCAGCTGCTCACGGCCGGCCTTCTTCTGGTCGGCGGTGATGTTGATCTCGTAATAAGGCACCTTGTCGGCCTTGCCCACTTCGAAAGTGAGCTCCGGAGTTTGGGCGATGTCGAACTTGAAGGTGAAGTCGTTGCCGGCTTTCCACTCTATCTGCGGCTGGTCCTCCGACGGAAGGGGCTCACCCACCACGCGGATCTTCTCCTCACGGATGAAGCCATCCAGCTGGTCTGAAAGGAGGCCGTTGACGCTCTCGTAGAGGGCCTGGTCCCCGTAAAGGCGCTGAATGAGGGACAGCGGGGCCATTCCCTTGCGGAATCCCTTGATATCCGCTTTCCGTTTGTACTCGTTGAGGCGCTTGTGGAGCGCCTCTGCATAGTCTGCAGCTGCGATCTCGATGGTTACCTGATAGTTCAGGGCATCGGGCTGGTTCTTAACAATATTCATGATTATCTGTTATTTAATTATTTCAATTTGGGGGCGCAAAGTTAGTAAAAAAGCGCCAAAGAAGCAACCGCTATACGCCTTTCCGCTTGGGATAGGCCACCCGGCCGTGATACAACTGCTGCAGATACTGCTTGAGCACGGTCTTCATCACATTCATTTCCCGGATGGAAATATCGGCCTCCTCCAGCTGGCCGGCTTTCTCCTTGGCGGCCACCATGTTCTCCACAAACTTGTCGTAGGCCTCCGGCGTAAACTCCTTGAGGGAACGGGATGCGGCCTCCACGGTGTCGCACACCATAAGGATTACCTGCTCCTTGGTCACCGGCTTGTGGCCGTGATACTGGAAGGCCGATATCTGCGACGGGTCTCCCCCGTCGTTAAGGTATTTGTTGAGGAAATAGCCCGTATAGGAGGTTCCGTGGTGCGAGAGGATAAACTCCCTGATCACATCCGGCAGATGGTGCTCCGCGGCAACGGCCACACCGTCGTCCACGTGCCGGATAATGTCTGCAGCGCTCTCCTGGGGCGTTTTTCCGTCGTGATACTTCACGGCGCCGGGATTCACGCTCTCGTTCTCCACGAAACAGAGCGGATTCCGCATCTTGCCCAAGTCGTGATAAAGGGCGGCGGCCCGCAGCAGCGGCACGTCGGCATCCAAGGCGCGGCCCACGGTCTCCACCATATTCATCACCTGGAGACAGTGCTGGAAGGTACCCGGTGCCTTGGACGCAAGCTCCTGGAGCAGCGGGTTGTTGGTATCGGCCAAATCGTTGAGTTTGGTGCCGGAAACCAGGTTGAAGAGCCGTTCGAACAGGTAGATGAGCGGGTAGAGGGCCACTATGAGCATGGAGCCCACGAAGATCTGCACCAGGTTGAACCACCAGGTGGAGATGCTGCCGGCGTCTATGAAGCGGAAGGCCAGGAACACCACCAGTTCCACGCCAAAGACGATTAAGGCGTTGAGGAACTGCAGCCAGCCTTTGTTAAGATACTGGAAAGTGAGGATGGTGACAATGCCCGCCGTCATGAACATGACAAACAGCTCCATTCCGTTTCCGTCGAAGATCAGCAGCGGCAGAAGGCTTATCACATAGACGGGCAGCATAACCCGTTTGTGGAAGAAGGCCTGCAGGAAGAGGGCAAAGACCGGATACGGGATCAGGTACATGTACCCGGGCGCAAAGCGTTCCATCAGGAAAGTGATTATCGCCGACAGGAGGAATACGAAAAGCAGGTACAGATACCGGCTTCTGTCCTTGAATACCCTGCGATAAGTTAGGAAGATGCACAGATACAGGAGCGTCACCAGCACCAGGGAGATGAGGACGTTCCCCAGATACAGCAGGAAACGGGGACCGCTGTAGCCAAACACCTTGTTGTACTCTTCCTTGTAGCTGTCCAGCATCTGGGCCACCTCGGCCGTGATGATCTCTCCCTTGGAGACTATCTTCTCATCGGCCCGGACATAGCCCAGCGTGGGGGAAATATAATCGGCCGATTCCGCATGGCTGAGTTCCGTCATGGAGCGGTCGTAGATAAGGTTGGGGACGATGGTTTCATAGACCCCGCTGCGGCGGAACAGCGAATCCAGGTTCACCGATGGATACGTCTTGGACATGAGCACCACCAGCTGGTCCCGGGCGTCCGAAACCTTGTATACCTCCGAACGGGGGTACTGCGTAGCCCGCTTGTTCCGCTGGATATAGATAAGATTCTCAGATACTTCCGCGTATCCCTTCTCCACTTTCACCTTACCGTCCGAGATAATGCCCTTGGCGTAAATGTCGTTAAGGCGCGTGACGATGGCGGGCCGGAGGCTGTTGTATTCCCCCAGGTCCAGGCTCTGGACGTTACGCACCGTGGCCGATACAACCTCGTCCGAATAACGGTAATAAGGGATTACGCTGGCACCCGCCTGCTCCCGCTCTTCCTGGATCTGGTCTTCCGTCTTCAGGATGGGAAAGTCGAACTGGGAGACCAGCGTCTCGTACGGCCAGGGGCTTCCTTTCTTATAGTCATAATTGAATTTCGCGGTCCTTGGCATCAGGAGCACAAGGACTGCGAAAAGAAGGATGAGCGGATAAAACTTCCGCGAGAGTTTAGGCGTCGATATTTGCATAATGCGCGTTTTCTTCGATGAAGGCCCGGCGAGGCGGGACATCGTCTCCCATGAGCATGGAGAAGGTGCGCTCCGCATCGGCCGCGTTCTCGATGGTTATCTGGCGCAGCACCCGGCGGGAAGGATCCATGGTGGTTTCCCACAACTGGTCGTGCGACATTTCGCCCAAACCTTTATAGCGCTGGACCGTAACGCCCTTATCCGAGCCGCGGCCCAGTTCTGCGGTGGCGGCTTCCCGCTGGGCGTCCGTCCAGCAGTAGCGCTCCTCCTTGCCCTTCTTCACCAGGTAAAGCGGCGGAGTGGCCAGGTATACATAGCCGTTCTTGATAAGGTCGAACATGTAGCGGAAGAAGAAGGTTAGGATGAGGCAGGCGATATGGCTGCCGTCCACATCGGCATCCGTCATGATGATGACCTTGTGATAACGGAGTTTGCTAAGGTCCATGTGCTTTTCTCCGGATTCATCTTCCTGGGCCACCGTAACACCGAGGGCCGTATAGATGTTGCGCACTTCCTGGCTCTCGAAAGCACGGTCCTGGGCGGCCTTTTCCACGTTTAGGATCTTACCGCGCAGCGGCAGGATGGCCTGGATGCGGCGGTCACGGCCCTGCTTGGCGGTACCGCCTGCGGAGTCTCCCTCCACCAGGAAGAGTTCGCACTTCTCCGGATCGTGGTCACTGCAGTCGGCCAGCTTGCCGGGCATGCCGGCGCCGCCCATGGGTGTTTTGCGCTGCACCATCTCGCGGGCCTTGCGGGCTGCGGCACGGGCCGTTGCGGCCAGCACTATCTTCTCCACGATGACCTTGGCCTCCTTGGGGTGCTCCTCCAGGTACATGTCCATGGCGGCGGCAGTGGCCTGGGATACGGCCGATGTGGCCTCCGGGTTACCCAGCTTGGTCTTGGTCTGGCCTTCGAACTGCGGTTCCGCCACCTTCACGGAGATGACGGCGGTGAGGCCCTCGCGGAAGTCTTCCGGGCTTAGGTCGCCTTTGAACTTGGCCAGGAGGTTGTTTTTCTCCGCATAGTTCTTAAGGGAGCGGCTGAGGCCCATCTTGAAGCCCTGAAGGTGCGTACCGCCTTCTATGGTGTTGATGTTGTTCACATATGAATAGATACGCTCGCGGAAACCGGTATTGTACTGGAGGGCGATATCGATGGGGATCACCTTGTCCGAATTCACCGTGATGGGCTCCGGAATGAGCTTGGGTTCCCCGGCATCCAGATAGTCGATGAACTCCCGCAGGCCCAGTTCCGAATAGAACACGTCCGAACGGAAGACCTGGCGGCCGGTAGCCTTGCGCTCACCGTCCTCGGCCGTCTCGAATTCGTCCACCTTGGCCCGCAGGTCCGTGAGGGTGATGCGGATGCCCTTGTTGAGGAAAGCCAGTTCCCGCAGGCGGTTGGCAAGGGTATCGTACTTATAGACGATGGTCTGGGTGAAGATGGTGGCATCCGGATGGAACGTGATGATGGAGCCGTGCTCCTGGGTTTCCCCAACCACCTTTACTTCCGTGATGGGCTTGCCCTTGGAGTACTTCTGCACGAAGATCTTGCCTTCGCGGTGGATCTCCGCCACCAGCAAGTCACTGAGAGCGTTCACGCAGGACACGCCCACACCGTGCAGACCGCCGGAGACCTTATAGCTGTTCTTGTCGAACTTACCGCCGGCGTGAAGGACCGTAAGGACCACTTCCAGGGCGCTGCGATGCTCTTTCTCGTGCATGCCCGTGGGGATGCCGCGGCCGTTGTCCTGTACCCGGATGGAATTGTCTTCCAGGATCTTAACGTCTATATCCGTGCAGAAGCCGGCCATGGCCTCGTCTATACAGTTGTCCACCACCTCATACACCAGGTGATGCAAACCGCGCTCGCCTATGTCGCCGATATACATGGAGGGGCGCTTGCGCACCGCCTCAAGACCTTCCAAAACCTGAATACTGTTAGCGGAATACTGCTCTTCCGCAATTCTCATCTCTTCGTTCTCGTTCATATATTTTTCTGTTTCCGAATTATCAAAAATAGCCCCGAAAACGGGGTTTCCCTAAAACATACAAAGATACGAAAAAGCGGGGAATTTTCCAAGAAAATTTCCCGCTCAAAAGCTTGAATTTTAGCTGTATTTTCGCTAGAAACGGTATTGCAGGCCAGCCGTGAAATAAATGCCCCTTTCGGAGTGGAAAGGCGTGCGCTGGATATCCTGGTTCAGCAGGTTTCCAACCCGCAGCCAGAAGGCGAATCTACGGGTGAAACCGTACTCTCCGAACAGGCCCAGGTCGGCATAACCGGGAAGACCGTAAGGCTCTAAGTCAACTACCGGCTGCGTGAGCCTGTCGGTGGAGGCATCCAGGTCCACACCTACCTTGATGCGATCGGCCCAGTTGTAAGCCACCCTGGCCTGCGCCGTAAAGGCGGCGGGAGCGAATATCTGGCGGCTCACCAGCTTGTCCCATACTTCTTCCGTGTAGCGGGAAGGGCCCTTGAGGGAGGCAGACTGGTAACGCAGGTGCGCATCTATATCCAGTTGCTCCGAGGTCCATCCGCCCTGGAAATCCACATAGAACAGCCCGTATCCGGCACGATACAGATTGGGATGCATTTCAAGTCCGATAAAGCCTTGTTCAAACGTGAGCCCCCAAAGGACCGCGTTGGAATAGAGCGCATAACCCAACTTGGTGTCGTAATGGAACCTGCGGCCGATGTTTCCGCGGGCACCGGCGGCAAAGTTAACGTGCTCTACCTCAAAATCAAAACCGCAATTATTTATATTATTAATGAAGGACGGCAGGAAATGGTTCTGCATCAGCAGCGGAGCATAACCCGTATCCTTGTTTCCGCCCGTGGCCGATGCATACAGGATGAAATCCTCCGGCACCACCCGGTACTCCAGGTGGGCGTCCGGGAACACGTAACCGCCCTTGTTGGGATAGAAGTCTTCTTCGGAACGGAAAGTGAACGCCACCTTCACGCCCAGGTTCAGGTGCAGGTCTCCTATGCGGAAAATGTAACGCGGGATAAAGCCGAACTGTCCAGCTTGGCCGTTCTGGGTAAAGATGGCATCCGTCAGGAAATCCAGACGCACCTGGCTGCGGCCGTTGGAGCCGATACCGCCGTCCACTTTGAGCTGTCCGCCTTTAAGGCCGTCATTCCGCATCAGATAGTTGCCCCTTACGCCTAAATTGTAATAAAACTTGTTCTGCGGGGCCGACTTCACCCGGGTCTGCGCAACAATCACGTGATGCTGGAATTTGGTCCCCCAAAGATAACCGGAGTCCTTGTCGGATGCCAGCAGATGCTGATAGTGCAGATCGGCCGTCCAGGTGCCGCCGCTCCAGTTCAGGAGGGTGTTCACGCCGGCCGACGTATTGGAATCGGACCCGCTGTAAAGATTCTCCTTGAAGCCGCGGAAATAATTGTCCACATCCAAATCTACGGTGCGATACTGGCCGAAATAACTGTGGTGGTTCGCATACAGGTTGAGGCGGAAATTGTCCTTGTGCAGCGGCGACCACACTATATCCGCTTCCGGATGGAGGCCATAGCCTGCTCCCAGGCGCACAAGCAAGGTCCCTTCCCCGAAGGAACGGGGCATAGGATTCAGTTCCACCAGATAAGGATTGAACTCGTAGGCGCCCTTGTACGGGGTGGTACGCATCTCGTAGTCCATATCGAAGTTGAACTTGAGGAGCGAGTCCGGGACTGCTATGGGCTGGTCCGGTTTGTCAATGCCGGTGGCGGCCTGTTCATACGTATTGGTCACCTCCACCACAGGATTCAGGTTCTGCGCGGAGGCGGCGATGCCCGCAAAAAGCAAGGCGAAGGAAAGCAATATAGGATGTCTCATGGCTTTACTGCAATTTACGGAGTCTCACTTCCACCTGGTCCAGGACGTCGTCCTCCGGTCCCGTGGGGGTATAGCCGGAGCGGATGCTCTCGAAGGTGGCTTTGGCCTGGGCGGCATTGCCCTGTTCGGCAAAACTGTCTCCCAGCACTATGTAGGCCTTGGCCAGCCAGTAATTCTGGCCGCCGGCCTTTTCGGCGAAACTGTACACGCGGCTCTGGATATCCCCGAAGGAGCCCCGGTCAAAGAGGTCCTGGATTACCAGATAGGCCGATTCGGCACCTTCGTCGGTGGAAGGCTGCTTGGCCAGCTCCCGGAAATCCTTGAAAGCCTCCGTGCGGCGGCTGGTGCTAAGGTAAGACTTGGCTCTCACGTACAAGGCTTCCCGTTGCAGGGCTGCGTCTTTCCCTCCGTCCAGGATTACCCCGGCGGCCGACAGGGCGTCTTCCCACTCCCGGGCCCGGAAAGCCGAACGCATGAGGCCGATATCGGCCGTAGCCTTATTCTCGTCAAAACGGGCCTGCTCCTTGAGCAAGAGGTAGGCTCCGTAGGCCTTGCCGTAGTTACCCAGCTGATAATTGAGGTTGGCGTATTGCAGCCGGGCCGATTCTGCCAACGAGGCGTCCAGTCCCTCATCCAGCGCGGCCTGGTAGAGGTCGGCCGCCTGCTCCAGGGAGCCGGAGGAGCGGTAGCACTCGGCCAGATAGAAACGGGCCTTGGCGCCATAAACGGGCCGGCGGTAACGGTCCAGATAGGTTTGCAAGGTGGAAGTTGCCTTGGCTATGTCTCCTGAAAGGAAAATTTGTTCGGCGGTGGAGAAATAGACCTCTTCCTTCTGCTCTTCCGTCCGGGAAGCGGCTTCACCCAAACTGTTCACATAGGCCAGATAGGCATCCGGATCCTGACGGGAACGGTAGATGGATTCAATGGCCAGGAGGGCATCCTCGGCATAATCCCCACCTTGGGCGACCACCTGCTTATACAGGCCCAGGGCTTCCTCTTCCCGGCCCTGGTTACGGGCCACGGTGCCCAGCGCCAGGGTGGCCAGGGTGGCCATGGACGGATCCTTGGTATTGGCCTTCAAGGTCTGGAAGGCCTTTTCGGCCTCTGCCTGGGCCCCGGTGGCCACATAGGCACGGCCCAGTTCATAATAGGTTTCACTGTAATACGGGGCGCTGGGCGAAGCTTTCTTCACCCCCTCCAGGAAGTGCACCTTGTCCTGCTCTTTCTGCAGCAGTCCGCTGGCCACACCCGCCCGGAAAGCGGGATACAGGTCCTGGGCATCCGGATACTCCGCCATCTTCTCCTCATAGGCCAGGATGGCCGATGAATAATTACCCCGGAAGAAATAGCAGTCCCCGATACGGGTTTTGGCATCCCCGCCGAATTGGCCTTTCCCTCCCGTGAGATAGGTGTTGAACCAGCGGAGGGCCTGCTCGTAATTCCCTTCGCGGAAGTACGTATAGGCCATCTGGTAAGGGATGAGCTTCCCCTCTTCCATCCCCCTGAGGGCCGACTGGTTGTAAAGTTCGGTCAGGAGGCCGCGGGCATCCTCGTACTTGCCGTCGCGGTAATAGGACTCCGCCATCCAGTAGCGTGACAGCTGGTTGAAGCCGTCGCGTGCGGGGCTGTAATAGGCCGCCGTCTTGAGCAGCGGAACGGCAGCACGCCAGGAGCCTTTTTCCATGAGCTGCCTGGCCCGCAGGAAATAGGCCTTCATATAATTGGACTGCATGGAAGGCTCCAGCACGTCCAGGTTGTCATAGGCTTCCACAGCCGCCTCATAGTCGTGATTCTGCAAGGCCGCCATGGCCATATAGGAGTAAATCTGCTCTCCCCTGGCCTTGGTGCCGAAACGGTTCATATACTGCTGGAAAGGAGCCGTGTCCTTGCCCAGGTCAAAGGCCAGTTTGGCATAGTTGAAGAAGGCATCTTCCTGCACATCCGGGGTAAATGCCACTCCCGAAGCGTCCTTGAAGGCATCCAGGGCGGCCACCTTGTTCTTTAGCTGAAGCTGGCTGTAACCCAGCTGATAGGATGCCATCTGGCCCAGGGAATCCAGCTGACCGGTAACCTTGCCGAAGTATTCTGCTGCAGATTCCCATTCTTCGGCCAGATACATCATCTCGCCGGCATAGAAATAATCGGCCCGGGTATTGCCGCCCTTGCTGCCGCTCAAGTAACGGTCGTAATAACTACGGGCTTTGTCCAGGTTTCCGCGCACCAGGTTGGCCTCACTCAGGATGCGGGCCAGGCGGGGTTTGCGGTCCTCCGGGGCATCGGCAAGGAGACTGTCCCCGTTACGGAGCACGTACGTATAGTCCTTCTCGTTGAACCGGCACTCCAGGATGTAGTACTTGGCCAGGTCGGCGAAGCGGACATCCCCGCCGGCACGCTCGAACCACTCTTCGGCTTCCTTGAACAGGCCGTGCGCATAATCCACATAGCCCAGCGTGTAACTGGCCGGCGCAGTGTAGTCCGAATACGGGAGCCTGGGGATACGGGCAAGCACCTGGTGCGCATATTCCCACTCCCCGGCCCGGTAGGCGCTGTAGCCCAGCTTATACGTATACTCCGGCAGTTGGCTCTTCTGCAGCCGGTCCGGATCCAGGGCATCCAGCAGTATCAACGCTTCCTTGTAACGCTCCTGGTCGAAACAGTCCAGTCCCTGGAAGAAGGACACCTGGGGTACCAGGACACTCTCCGGCCACTTCTTCAGATAGGCATTGGCCAACTCTTCCCGGCCATCCAGCTTCAGGGCCTGGATGCTCAGGACCCTGTAGCCATCGGCCATGGCCCCGGTCTTTCCTTCCAGGGCGGCGACAGCCTCTGCATACATTCCTTTCCGATAATATTGCTCACCCATGTCCCACGTCTGGGCCCGGGCCGAAGCAAAGCTGAGAACGGCCAGTGCGGCCGCGAAGAATCGTTTCATCTGATACGTTTATACAATTTTACAAATTTACTAAAAATTCTGATTATATTTGTAAGCAATTACCATATTTAAAACACAGAAGGATTTTAAATACGTCATTTTATTACCTTGATGTCAAATATTGCGCCATGGAACCTCTAATTCACTTCAGCGGAGCCGATATCCGGAACGGGGAGAGCATCGTCATCTACGGACTGGATATGGACGTGATGCCGGGAGACTTTGTCTACATCGTGGGCAAGGTGGGCTCCGGAAAGACCTCCATCATCCGCACCATCACCGCGGAAAACCGCCTTTTAAGCGGCGAGGGAGAGGCCTGCGGCTTCAATCTACGCACCATCCGCGGTAAGGATATTCCCTACCTGCGCCGCAGCGTGGGCGTGGTTTTCCAGGATTTCCAGCTGCTCATGGACCGCTCTGTGGAGCAAAATCTGGAGTTCGTGCTCCGGGCCACGGGATGGAAGGACAAGCAGGAGGTGGACACCCGCATCTCGCAGGTGCTGGAAGACGTGGGCATGGCCACCAAGGCGCATAAGATGCCCCACCAGCTTTCCGGCGGCGAGCAGCAGCGTATCGCCATCGCCCGGGCTCTCCTGAACAAGCCGCAAGTAATCCTGGCCGACGAACCCACGGGCAACCTGGACGGGGAAACGGCCGATGAAATCCTGCAGCTGCTGTGTTCCCTGAACGAAGCCGGCACCGCCGTGGTGATGGTAACGCACAACCGTTCCATCTTCGAAAAATACCCCGGCCGCGTGTTCTCCTGCGAAGGGGAAAAGTGCATGGAAGTGATTGACGAAGGCATAGACGTGGTGCTCTGATTTTCTTGTCATTCTGAGCAAAGCGAAGAATCTTATGAAACTGGAAGAAAGATACCGCGCCGTCTTCGGCTGGTTTGCCAAGAACAGGCCTCTCGCCCAGACGGAGCTCCAGTACAAGGACCCCTTCCAACTACTTGTTGCCGTGATACTTAGCGCCCAGTGCACGGACAAGCGGGTGAACCTGGTCACCCCGCCGCTCTTTGAGCGCTTTCCATCGGCCCGGGAGTTGTCTGCCGCCACTTTTGAGGAAGTCTATCCCTATGTGAAAAGCGTCTCTTACCCCAACGCCAAAGCCCGTCACCTCATTGCCATGGCTCAGATGCTGGAGGCCGATTATGGTGGCGCCGTCCCCTCCGATATAGACGCGCTGATGCGTCTCCCCGGCGTGGGCCGCAAAACCGCCAACGTGATTGCCTCCGTAGTCTATGACCAGCCCGTGATTGCCGTAGATACCCACGTTTTCCGGGTAGCGCATCGGCTGGGGCTTTCCAAGGGCTCCACTCCCCTGGCCGTAGAGCAGGACCTGGAGCGGCACATCCCGGTGCACCAGAGAGCCATCTCCCACCACTGGCTCATCCTTCATGGCCGATACACCTGCACCGCCCGTTCTCCCAAATGTGCGGACTGCCCTTTGACAGAGTGGTGCCGGGAATTCCCGCTTATGCAGAAACAGCAATAATAAGGCAATTGTCCTTGAATGCATCCACCCGGACACCGAAGATATGGACGGTTCCGCCGGAGCGGACACCCAGGCGTTTGCGGAGCCCGTCGGAGGTAAGAGGGATGTTGCGGGCAGTGACTTCGGCTAGCGGATAACGCTTTTCGATATCTTTGATTGAACGGTTGTTAAGGGGTATCACTTCAAGGATTTCATAAATCTTTCCGAAGGGTTTTAATCCTTCCGGAATGGTTTCCCCCGTATACAGGTGCGTATGCTGTCCCAGCTTTTCCAGGCCCAGTTGGCACGGGAGATCAAACGCTCCGGCCTTCAGGAGGGCCTTGCCCGGCTCAAAAAGGAATTGCCCCACTTTACCCTGCGGACTGAGTCCACCGCCTGAAATGGGACCTGGCCCAAAAGTGCCTTGGACCTGGTCCAGGGATAGAGTAGCGCCAGATTCATAGATGGTTGTAGCGTAGGGGCCTTCATAGTCCCTTTCCAGTAGCAGGAGCAACTCCTTGCATTCTCCTTCGGCGGCAACTACATGTACGGCTTTCACCTGCCGCAGCTGTTTGCACACCAGGGAGATATCGGCCATGGGGCTCAATTTGAGCAGAAGCCGGGGACAGGCTTCAAATAGTTCCGGAAGCAGTTGAAGCACATTGGGTTGGCAGTCCTCCAAACGGAAGACCTTGCGGCCATCGGAGGCCCGCCGCGCCGGGTCCAGGAAAAGGATGTCCGGCTCAAAACCGTCCAGGATATCGGCCAGCCCGCCGGGCTTCAGTTCAAGGCTCCGGACCGTGATATTCTTCACCCCCAGCTGAGCGAAGTTATACTGCGCCGCATGGGAGAGTTCCGGACGCATCTCGTTGTACAGGACCTCGCCAAACACCTGCGCAAACGCCCAGCTGTCCACCCCCAGTCCCCCGGTGAGATCCGCCAGCCGCCAAGTGCATTTTGAGCCTTTTTTGCACTTGGGAACCCCTTCTACCCCCTCGCCAAGTGCATTTTGGGCCGATTTTGCACTTGGCAGGACACTCTGCCAGGCTACCGAAGCCTTGTAACGGGCAGTTTCAGAAGAGGAGCACTGCTCGGCCGACAATATAGACGGATAACGGAGCTGCGGCAGGGCCACCCACTCCGGCACCTTGGTCCGGAGCTTCCGCCGGGCCTCCAAGGAATTCAGTGCCAGGTCAAAATCTTCCACCTGTCCGGAATAACGGTCCCGGGACAAGGCAAGCCGGCTCAAATCCTCCCCGTCATGTGCCAATATGAAAGCTGTGAACTCCATTTAATTGCAAAAGTACATATAAATCTTTATATTTGTTTTCCGGAAAAAAGGAAATACACTAAAACAAACTGATATGAAATCTTACAAAGAAGTAGCACAAAGCTGGCTGGACGGTAATTTCGACGCCCAGACCAAAGCGGAAGTAAAGCACCTGATGGAAACGGACCCTGTGGCCCTGGAGGACGCTTTTTACCGGACCCTGGAGTTTGGTACCGGCGGCCTTCGCGGCATCATGGGTGCCGGCACTAACCGCATGAACAAATACACCGTGGGAATGGCCACCCAGGGCCTTGCCAACTACATCAAGGCCCACGTAGAAGGAGAGAAGAGCGTGTGCATCAGCTACGATGCCCGCAACAATTCCCAGCTCTTCGCCCAGATATCGGCCGATGTCCTTTCCAACAACGGCATCAAGGTGTATCTGTTTGAGGGCCTGCGTCCCACCCCGGAACTCAGCTACAGCATCCGCTACAAGAAAGCTACCGCCGGCATCATGGTCACCGCCAGCCACAACCCCAAGGAGTACAATGGCTATAAGGTGTTCTGGAGCGACGGCGGCCAGATCACCGCACCCGTGGACAAGGATATCGTAGCCGAGGTAGCCAAGATTGAAGACCCTGCCGACGTACGTTTCAGCCCCGTTCCCGGAGAGCCCAAGGGTGCCATCGAAATGATGGGCCGGGAAGTGGACGAGTGCTACCTCAGGGACATCACCTCCCTGGCCCTTAGCCCGGAGGCCGTCAAGAAGCACGCAGACCTCAAGATTGTCTATACCCCCCTGCACGGCTGCGGCGTACGGCTGATGCCGGAAGCCCTCAACCGCATCGGCTTCAAGAACATCATCCACGTGCCGGAGCAGGACGTGAACGATGGCAACTTCCCCACCGTGGTCTCCCCCAACCCGGAAGAGCCCGCCGCCATGGCCATGGCCCTTGCCAAGGCCGATGAAGTGGGTGCCGACCTGGTCCTGGCCACAGACCCGGACGCCGACCGCCTGGGCATCGCCGTCCGTAATGACGAAGGCAAGATGGTACAGCTCACCGGCAACCAGACCTGGAGCTTCCTCACCTACTATGTGCTCACCCGCTGGAAGGAACTGGGCAAACTGGACGGAGCCAACGGCTATGTGGTAAAGACCATCGTCACCAGCGAACTCATCGCCGCCATCTGCGAAAGCTTCGGCGTCAAGTGCTATAACGTTCTCACCGGCTTCAAATACATCGCAGAGGTGGTCAAGCGCAACGAAGGCAAGGGCGTGTTCATCTGCGGCGGCGAGGAAAGCTACGGCTTCAACCTGGGCGAATTCGTCCGCGACAAGTGCGCGCAGGTAGCCGGCATCATGGTGGCCGAATGTGCCGCCTGGGCCGCCGAACAGGGGATGACGCTGTGGCAGCTGCTCCAGAAAGTGTATAAAGAATACGGCCTGTACGTGGAAAAGATGGTGTACATCGTGCGCAAAGGCAAGTCCGGAGCAGAGGAAATCCAGAAGATCATGGCCGACTACCGCGCCTGCCCGCCCAAGGAGATTGCCGGCAGCCCGCTGGCCAAGGTTATCGACTACAACAAGCCCGAGGAAACCGGCCTGCCCAAGAGCAACGTACTGCAGTTCTTCAACCAGGCCGGCGACGTAGTATCCGTACGTCCTTCCGGCACCGAACCCAAGATCAAGTTCTACTTCGGCGCCAAGGGAGACGATGCTCCCGCCAAGATTGAAGCCCTCAAGGCCCAGTTCATCAGCTAGTGACAGCCCTCATTACAGGCGGCAGTTCGGGGATGGGGCTGGGATTTGCCCGGCAACTGGCAGCGAAAGGATACGATTTAATCCTGGTAAGTAACCGGGAAGAGGAACTGTCCTCAGCCCAGGAAGAACTTTGTGCCTCCTGGCCGGTGAAAGTAACCACCCGTTTCCAGGACCTGGCCCTCCCGGATGCCGCCGACCAGCTCTTCCAATGGTGCACCCGGGACCTACAGATCCTGCCGGATGTGCTGGTGAACAATGCCGGCATGTTCTTCTTCAAGGAACTGGGAAAAGCCGATCTGGAGCGCGTGCAGGCCATGATCAACCTGCACGTAAACACCGTTACACGCTCCTGCTTGCTCTTCGGGGAGGCCATGAAAGAGCGTGGCTCGGGCAATCTCCTCATCATGTCTTCCATGACGGCCAGGATTCCCGCTCCGGGCCTCACCATCTATTCCGCCACCAAGGCGTACCTGAAGAATTTCGGCCGCTCCCTCTCCTTCGAACTGAAGCCCTACGGAGTGGGTGTCACCACCGTTTGCCCCGCCGCCATCGCCACGCCCCTGTACAGTCTTGACGAGAAAAAGACGAACCTGGGTCTCCGGCTGGGCCTCATCCATACGCCCGATTGGCTGGTCCGGAAGGCACTTAGAGCCCTGTTCCATAAACGCCGTGTCATCTCCCCCGCTTTCATGAATGTCTGGCTCCCGCCCCTCATCCGCCTCCTTCCCGGACGGCTGGTGGACTGGCTGTGGAAAAGGATCAAGTGAGGTGGAGAAGGCCGAAAGCCGATGGAAATGACACGATTTCCGGCAGGGCTCTTGCATCTTTGCGGGAAATCCCGTAATTTTGCAGTCCTTTTCGGGGTATTAGCTCAGTTGGCTAGAGCGATAGGTTCGCAATCTATAGGTCAGGGGTTCGACTCCCCTATACTCCACAAAAAAAGCAGGCCGCGGCCTGCTTTTTTTGTGAGTATAAACCATCTTATCCCCCGCCGCTTCGCGGTCGCCCCCAGGGGCAGTTGGGGGAAGACCCCCAAACC
>JAEEQF010000167.1 GCA_016285175.1 Bacteroidales bacterium | reverse complement strand
GTGGCTCATCTGGATTGTGGCCGATATCATAACCACCACCCTGTGCGTTGTGACCGGCCAGTACTGGATGGCCCTGTTATACCTGGCCTACATAGCTTCCGCCATTTACGGCTATTTTCACTGGAAAAGAAAAGGAGTATCGGTAGCATGAACCTTATCGTAGACAGCGGCGCCACCAAGTCCATCTGGTGCGTTTCGGACGGAACCTGGCACCGGGAGATCACCCTTCCGGGCATCAACTTCTCGCAGGCGGACCCGCAGCGGGTGGGAGAGGTGGTGTATGAAGCCATCCGCTCCGTACGGGAGATGCAGAAGCAGCACGAGGGTCCCGCCATCGACGCCATCTATGTCTATGGCGCCGGCATCATCTCGCAGGCATCGGCCCTGCCGCTGCACCTGTGCCTGGAAAGGATGCTGCCGGGGGTTCGGAAGAATTACGCTTCGGACCTGCTGGGGGCTGCGCGGGCTGTCTGCGGGAGGGAACCCGGCATCGCCGCCATCATCGGCACGGGATCCAATACCTGCCAGTGGGACGGCGAGAAAGTGGTGGCGCATGTGAACTGCGGCGGCTTCATCCTGGGCGACGAAGGCGGTGCGGCGGTGCTGGGAAGGCTTTTCCTGGCCGATTTCATCAAGGGCCTGGTGCCGGAAGAAGTGACATCGGCCTTCAAGGAGAAGTTCCCGCCGGCCGATTATCCCTCCATTGTGCAGAAGGTATACCGGGAAGAGGCTCCGGCGCGCTATCTGGGCACTTTCGCCCCCTTCCTCATCAGCTGGTACGCCAAGTCGGACTATGTCCATGGCTTGATGGACCGGCATTTCCAGGCCTTCTTCGAGCGTACGGTGCTGCGCTATGAGCGCCTGCCCATCGGCGTTATCGGCGGTTTCGGCCATGCCTGCCGGGACATCCTCACCGTCCTGGCGCGGCGGTACGGAGTGGAGATTACCAAGTTTTACCCTACGCCTCTGGAGGGGCTTATCGCATACCATGCCGTATAAAGAAACTTATCCGTCCCAGTTGCTGTCGGAGGCCGTGGAGGCCATCAGCTCGCTCCCGGGAGTGGGGCGCCGGAGCGCCTTGCGCCTGGCCCTTCACCTCCTGAAGCAGCCAGCGGAGAACGTGCACCATTTCACGGATGCCATAGACCATCTCCGGGACGACGCCTGCTACTGCCGGCGCTGCCGCATGATTTCGGACGATGAGCTTTGCTCCATCTGTGCCGACAGGTCCCGGGACCAGCGCACCATCTGCGTGGTGGAGAGCGTCCGGGACGTGATGAGCATAGAGGCCACCGGGCAGTATCATGGGGTGTACCATGTGCTGGGCGGCATCATCTCCCCGCTGGGCGGGGTGGGACCTTCGGATCTCACCATCAAGGAATTGTGCGAACGCGTCGCACAGCTGGAGGACCCTTCATCGGCCGAGATTATCCTGGCCCTGAGCGGCGACGTGGAAGGGGAGACCACGGCCTTTTACATTTACCGCCAGGTGGAGGCCTCCGGTATCCGGGTGAGCTCCCTGGCGCGCGGCCTGGGCTTCGGCGACGACTTGGAATATGCCGATACCCTCACCCTGGGCCGCTCCATAGTTAACAGACAAGAATTCAGACCCTAACCACATACTATGAATAACGAAGCGTTACGTTGTCTTTTGTGTAAAAAACCCAAGTGCTCCCTGCAGGGCTGTCCGGTGCATACGCCCATTCCGGAGTGCATGCTGCTGTACAGGCAAGGCAAGTTGGACGAAGCGGGCGAACTGCTCATCCGGAACAATCCCCTCACTGCCGTCACTTCGCAGGTTTGTGACTGGAAGATTTTCTGCTACGGGCACTGCGTGCTCAATGTGAAGCAGATTCCGGTGCGCTGGTACGAGATTGAGCAGGAAATCTCCAGGGATTATCTGTTCAAATACCGCCTGGAGCGGCGTACGGAGGAGCTTTCCGGCAAAAAGGTGGCCCTGGTGGGTGCCGGTCCGGTGGGCTTGGCCGCGGCTTTCTGGCTGTACGAGGCCGGGGCCGATGTAACCCTCTTCGACGCCAACGAGCGTATGGGCGGTGTGCTCCGCTACGGCATTCCCGCCTTCCGCCTGGACAAGAAATACGTGGACGCCTTCGAACGGATGTTTGCCGATGCCGGTATCACCTTCCGCGGCGGCGTGGAGGTGGGGAAGGAACTCACGCTGGACCAATTATCGGCCGTTTACGATGCCGTACTCATTGGCGCCGGAGCGGAAAAACCCGCCACCCTGCGTATCCCCGGCGAAGAAAAGGCCGTGCAGGCGCTGCCGTTCCTCAAGGATCCGTCGGCCTTTGAGCTGGGTAAGAAGGTGATTGTGATTGGCGGCGGCAACGTGGCCATGGATGCCTGCCGTACCGCCCGGCGTCTGGGAGCCGAAACCTGGGTCTATTACCGTAAGACCTTCGAGAACATGCCGGCCAATCCGCTGGAAGTGGAAGAGGCTAAAGAGGACGGCGTACAGTTCAAGGTGTTCCAGGCCCCCGTGGAAGTGAAGGAAGGCGGCGTGGTGTTCCGCGATTGCGAGAACGTGGTGCCGGAGGACGGCGGCCGTGTGATAACCCGCATCATCGAGGGCACGGACCATTTTGTGGAGTGCGACACGCTCATTACCGCCATCAGCGAAACGCCGGATTTCGGCCTGTTCCAGGGCTCCGCAGCCGTGCTGGGAGAGGATGGATGGCCGATTTTGGACGAATCCCAGCGTGTACGGGGCTATCCCAATGTGTGGGTGGCCGGAGACTTCTGCCTGGGGCCCAAGTCCGTGGTGGAAGCCGTTGCCAGCGCCCGCATCGCCGTGGATAAGATGAAGGAGGGCCTATGAAAGCGGTACTGATCTATTCCGGCGGCCTGGACAGCACCACGCTCCTGTACGAATACCGGGACAGCATTGCGCTGGCCGTCACCTTCGACTATGGTTCCAAGCACAACGCCCGGGAAATCGCTTACGCCAGGGAGAACTGTAAACGCCTGGGCGTGAAGCACCTGGTAATTCCGCTGGGCTTTATCGGTGAGTATTTCAAGAGCGATCTGCTCCTCTCCGGCGGGGACATTCCGGAGGGTCACTATGCCGATGAAAACATGAAGAGCACGGTGGTGCCTTTCCGCAACGGCATCATGCTGGCG
>JAEEQF010000166.1 GCA_016285175.1 Bacteroidales bacterium | reverse complement strand
TTCTCCCCGGATGTCTTTGAGCTCTTCCTGCCCATGGTCCGGTTCCGGCTCTTCGTCCAGCAGGGCATACAGGCGGTCCGTGCCCGCGGCGGCCATCACTATGGAATTGATTTCGTTGGAGATGGAGGATACGGGCCGGGTGAAGTTGCGCTGCAGGGTGAGGAAGGAGACCAGCGTACCCAGGGTGAGGGCGGCCCCGTCCAGTCCCCGCAGGAACCAGGGCGCCACGGCTCCGGCGAATCCCGCCAGGGGGGAGAGGCCGGCCGTGGGCGTGTAGCCCAGGGCGATTACCGCACCCACCAGCGCCAGCAGCACATAGGCGAAGTTGCCGATGTTGGAGTTGATGGGCATGATGATATTGCCTATCTTGTTGGCGTTGTACACGCTGGAGCGCAGTTTTTCGTTCAGTCTCTCAAACTCTTTCACCGCCTCGTCCTCGTGGCAGTAGACCTTCACCACCTTCTGGCCGGAGACCATCTCTTCAATGAAGCCATTCACCTTGCCCAGGTTTTGCTGCCGCTCCACAAAGTATTTTTTGGAGAGTTTGCCCAGGCTGGTGGTTACCCGGTACATAAGCCAGGCCATAAATACGGAGACCAGCGTGAGGGGCAGGCTGAGCACCAGCATGCTCACGAAGGTGGCCAGGATGGTGACCAGGGACTTGAACAGGTTGGGAACGCTGCTCCCCACCACCTGCCGGAGGGTGTCCACGTCGTTGGTATAGACAGACATGATATCTCCGTGGGAATGGCTGTCGAAGTACCTGAGCGGCAGTTTTTCCATGTGGGAGAAGAGGTCTTTCCGGAGGCTCAGGAGCGTACCCTGCCCCACATGGATCATGATGAGGCTCTGGGCATATCCGGCAACGATGCCCGCCAGCAGCACGCCAGCCAGTTTGAGAAGGGCCACCGCCAGGGGACCGTAGTCCGGGCTCAGGGCACCTGTGAGGGGGGTGATATAATCGTCGATGAGCGTGCGGGTAAAGAGGGAGGAGGCCAGCGACGCCAGCGAGGAAACCACGATGCACACCAGGACAATGCCGATATTCACCTTGTAATGGCGGAATACGTACTTGAACAGGCGCCACACCGTGGAGTCTTTCTTCAGGTCCTTGAGGTGGGCCCCCGCCCGGGGACCTCGGTCGGCTCCCGCAGGGCCGCGCATATTGAATCCGGGTGGCATGGTCAGCTGTTGGTTTTCTGGTCAAAATCGGCCTCTCCGCCGGAAGACTGCATCTCGTGGATCTCCCGGTAGATGGCGTTGGTTTTCAAGAGGTTCTCGTGCGTGTCAAAGCCGTCCACCCGGCCGCTGTCCATAACGATGATGCGGTCTGCGTCCTTGATGGAGAGGATGCGCTGCGAGATGATGATCTTGGTGGTGCCTTTGAGGCGCGTGCGGAAAGTTTCCCGGATGGCGGCGTCCGTGGCGGTGTCCACGGCCGATGTGGAGTCGTCCAGGATGAGTACCTTGGGATTCTTCAGGAGGGCCCGGGCGATGCATAGGCGCTGCCGCTGGCCGCCGGAAACGTTGGTGCCGCCCTGCTCTATATGGGTGTCGTAGCCGTCCGGGAAGCTTTGGATAAACTCATCGGCCGCGGCCAGGCGGCAGGCCTCTTCGCATTCCTCCCGGGTGGCGTCCGGATTGCCCCAGCGGAGGTTTTCCAGGATGCTTCCGCTGAATAGGGTGCTCTGCTGCAGCACCATGGCCACCTTGTTGCGGAGGGAGCGCATGTCGTAGCGGCGGACATCGGCCCCGCCCACTTCCACGGAGCCCCGGGAAACATCGTACAGGCGGGGGATAAGATTCACCAGCGAGGATTTGCCGCTGCCGGTGCCGCCAATGAGGCCCACCGTCTCTCCGGGCTTGATTTCCAGGTCTATGTCCTCCAGCGCATAGTCGCCGCCTTCCTTATAGGTGAAGTATACGTGGTTGAAGCGGATGCCTCCGTCGGCCACCTGGGTGAGCGGCTTGTCCGGATTGTCCATGTCCGGAACCTCGTCTATCACTTCTGCTATGCGGGCGCCGCTGGCGGCGCTCTGGGTAAGCTGCACGATGATCATGGACAGCATCATGAGCGAACTCAGGACCGTCATGATGTAGCTGAACAGGGAGGTGAGCTGGCCGGTTGTGAGCGAGCCTTCCACAATGAAACGTGCACCCCACCAGCTGAGGGCGATGATGCAGGCGTTCACGATGAGGTTCATCACCGGGCCGTTGAGCGCCATGAGGGTTTCGGCCTTGATATTCATGGTGTAGAGCCCCAGGGCGGCTTTGTCGAACTTGGACATCTCGTGGTCTTCGCGCACGAAGGCCTTCACCACGCGGATGGCCGATACGTTCTCCTGCACCACGCCGTTTAGGGCGTCCACCTTCTTGAGGATCTCCTTGAACAGGCGCGCGGCCCGCAGGATGAGCCAGCTGAGGAAGGTACCCAGTACCAGCATGGCGGCCAGGAAGATGATGCTTAGCCGGGGATGGATCACAAAGCACATGGCCAGGGCCGATACCAGGTTCAGCGGTGCGCGGAAGGTGACGCGCAGCAGCATCTGGAAGGCGCTCTGGATACTGGAAACGTCTGTGGTCATGCGGGTTACAAGGCCTGCGGTGGAGTACTTGTCAATATCCGAGAAGGAGAAGCGCTGGATATTCTGGTACATGGCCAGCCGGAGGTTGGCGGCCAGGCCGGTGCTGCTGTAAGCGGCAAAGCGTCCTGCCAGGATGCCGAAGATGAGGCTGAGCACGGCCAATCCCAGCATGATGCCGCCGTACTTGTATACGTCCGGCAGGGAACCGGCGCCGATACCCTTGTCGATGATGGAAGCGGTGGCATAGGGGATAAGTACTCCCATCACCACTTCCAGTGTAGTCCAAAGCGGCGTCAAGAGTGCCGCCGCCTTATACTGCTTTACCTGTTTGAGAAGGGTCCGGAACATTATTGGCTAGTACATTCTCCGCAAGTTACACATTTTTTTCGATAATTACTTGCGGATTCGGAAAAAAGTCGTACATTTGCAGTCCCGTTTTGGGGATATTGAGATATGGTGTAATGGTAGCACTACAGATTCTGGCTCTGTCAGTGAGGGTTCGAGTCCTTCTATCTCAACAAGTTTGGCGGGGTAGCTCAGCTGGTTAGAGCGTCGGATTCATAATCCGGAGG
>JAEEQF010000043.1 GCA_016285175.1 Bacteroidales bacterium | reverse complement strand
CAGTTCCAGCAGCGTATCGTAGGTGTTGAAGGAAGGGTTGGCGCGGAAGGTTTCGGCCGCCACTTTCACGGCCTTCTGGTCCTTGGGGGTATACGCACGCAAGGCATGCTGGACGCGGTTGCCCAGCTGGCCCAGGATGTCGGACGGGATGTCCGTGGGACTCTGGGTAACGAAATAGATACCCACACCCTTGGAACGGATGAGACGGATAACCTGTTCGATCTTGTCCGTGAGGGCCTTGGAAGTACCTTCGAAGAGCATATGGGCTTCGTCGAAGAAGAACACCAGCTTGGGCAGGTCCATATCGCCCACTTCCGGCAGGGTGGCATACAGTTCGCTGAGCAGCCACAGCAGGAAGGTGGAATAGAGCTTGGGCTGAAGCATGAGGCGGTCTGCCGCCAGCACGTTCATGATGCCCTTTCTGCCCTCGCACTGCAGGAGGTCGTAAATGTCGAAGTCCGGCTCGCCGAAGAATTTCTCCGCTCCCTGGTTCTCCAGGGCCAGCAGCGCCCGCTGGATGGC
The DNA here is from genome assembly GCA_016285175.1 of Bacteroidales bacterium. Lineage (GTDB taxonomy): Bacteria > Bacteroidota > Bacteroidia > Bacteroidales > UBA932 > Cryptobacteroides. The sequence continues at coordinate 16,183 of JAEEQF010000043.1, read as the reverse complement.
GCCGATGGAAGCCGATGTCACATAGCCGTACTGGGTGGTATATTCTGCAGCGTTCTGTCCCACGAAATTGAGCATGGCCCTCAGATCCTTGAGGTCTATGAGCAGCAGGCCGTTATCATCGGCAATCTTGAAGACGATGTTGAGGACGCCGGTCTGCGTTTCGTTGAGGTCCATCAGGCGGCCCAGCATCTCTGGTCCCATGCGGGAGATGGTGGAGCGCATGGGATGCCCCTGTTCCCCGTAAACGTCAAAGAAACGCACGGGACAGCTCTGGAACTGCGGATTCTCTATGCCGAACTCCGGCAGGCGCTTCTCTATGAAGCCGGAAAGCCTGCCCACCTGGGAGATACCGCTGAGGTCTCCCTTCATATCGGCCATGAAGCAAGGCACGCCGGCCTGGCAGAAGGTTTCCGCCAGCACCTGCAGGGTGACAGTTTTACCGGTACCGGTGGCTCCGGCTATGAGTCCGTGCCGATTGACCATCTTCCCCACCAGGGAAAGCGGTCCGTTCTCACTGTGGGCAACGTACAGCCCGCGTTCTTTGTCAAGCATAGTTTTTAGTGTTTTTCCAAATATAGAACAAAATTGCCGAAAGTGCAAAGATTCCCAGGCCAATCCAGGGAGCCGATGCGGCGGGAAGGCCGAATCCCACCTTGTCCACCAGGATGAAAGTGGTGCAGACGGCCGTCATGAACAGGGACGGAAGCAGGGTGACCAGATACCACAGGCCGCCCTTCTTCTTAACCAGATACACGGTAATGGTCCAAAGCGTGAACACGGCCAGGGTCTGGTTGCTCCAGCCGAAGTATCGCCAGATGACGTTGAAGCCGTTGGCATCGGCGATGTTGTACCACAGCAGCAGGGCGGAGGCCACAAAGAGCGGCACGGCAATGTACAGGCGTTTGGCCAAGCTCTTCTGCTCCAGGTGGAGGAAATCGGCTATGATGAGCCGGGCGCTGCGGAAGGCCGTATCGCCGGAAGTGATGGGGGCCGCCACCACGCCCAGCAGGGCCAGGATACCGCCCAGGGTGCCCAGCCAGCTCTTGGAAACGGCAGTTACCACGGCAGGCGCTGCGGCGCCGGTCGATGCCCCCACTTCCGCGGCACCGCCATCAAAGAAGAACCAGGAGGCCACCGCGGCCCACACCAGGGCTACCAGGCCTTCCGTGATCATGGAGCCGTAGAATACCGGACGCCCCAGCTGCTCGTTCTTGATGCAGCGGGCCATAAGCGGGCTCTGGGTGGCATGGAAGCCGGAAATGGCACCACAGGCGATGGTGATGAACAGGCAGGGGAAGATGGGCTGGTCGGCAATGCCTGTCTTCTGGGTCCATCCGCCCAGTCCGTCCCAAAGCTCCGGCAGGGAAGGCCACTTGACCAGCAGGCACACCAGCAGGCCGGCCGCCATGAACAGCAGCGCCACCGCAAAGAGGGGATAGATGCGGCCGATAATCTTGTCGATGGGCAGGAGGGTGGCCACAATATAATAGAGGAAGATGACCCCTATCCAGATCATGATGGACGCCTGGCCGCCGTCTCCGGCGATATCTCCCAGGATGAGGGCCGGCGAGTATACGAACACGGCACCCACCATGGCCAGCAGCAGCACGGAGAAGACCAGCATCACATTCTTGGTCCGTTTCCCCAGATAGGTGCCCACCAGCTCCGGCTGGCTGGCGCCCCCGTGCCGGACGGAGAGCATGCCGCTGAGGTAGTCGTGCACTGCTCCCGCAAAGATGCAGCCCAGCACTATCCACAGGTAGCTGGACGGGCCGAATTTGGCGCCCATGATGGCGCCGAAGATGGGTCCGGTTCCCGCAATGTTAAGGAACTGGATCATGAACACCTTCCAGGTGGGCATGGCGATGAAATCCACCCCGTCGGCCTTTTCTATGGCCGGGGTCTTACGGAAAGGGTCCGGACCGAACATCCGTTCCACGAACTTTCCGTACACGAGGTAGCCCAGGATAAGGGCCAGGATGCTTAAGACAAAGGTAATCATTGGAAAAAGCTGAAATGCACACGCCCGTAATGGCGTTCTTTCACAAAGTGCGGATGCTCCGTAAAACTGTATTCCCCGCCGTGCTCCAGGATGAAGTAGCATTCCGGATGCAGCAGGTCCAGGGAGAAAACCAGGTCCGGCAGGCCCGCAAGGCCTTCCAAGGCATAGGGCGGATCTGCAAAGACCAGGTCGAATTTCTCGTGGCAGATGGGAAGGAAGTCAAAGACGTTGTCCCGCACCATGGTAACGTTGGAAAGGCCCAGGCGCTCCGACTCCTTCTTGATGAAACTGGCGTTCTCCCTGGCCATCTCCACGCAATAGACGCGGGAGGCGCCGCGGGAGGCGAATTCAAAGGCTATGGAACCGGTGCCCCCAAAGAGGTCCAGCACCTTAAGGTCTTCGAACTCGTATTCGTTGTCCAGGATATTGAACAGGCCCTCCTTGGCAAAGTCCGTGGTGGGACGTGCCTTGTATCCCGCCGGGGGCAGGATCACTTTCCCTTTCAGCCTGCCGCCGATAATCCTCATAGCTGCACCACGGATTTGAAATAGCGGTACAGGGACATCTCCGCATCCGGGGAGAGCGGCGTATGGAAACAGACGGTGGATACCTCCGGATTAAGCTGGAGCCGTTTCATGGCCAGGAAAAGGAAGTATTCCGCCGTAGTGAAGTCCGGAGCCTGGAACACGTTGGCCAGACGGAGCGTCTTACCCTGGGCTATGACCAGGTGCAGCCAGCCGTCCATCCACGAAGCGACAATCTTATTATAGTCCTGGATGGCCTCCAGCAGGGAAAGCAGATAATACAGTTCCGGCAGCACGCGGACCGGATTGCCGGAAGCGGGCAGCACGGTTTGGGCCAGGACCCGGGAAAGGGATTCGCCGATTGAATTGGAAAACAGCAGGACGGAAGAAAAATCCGGGACCTCCACCCATTCCACCTTGTCCGTCTCTTCCAAGGCCACCACCTCCGAAAGGGCTTTCCGGACCGAATCCGGATTGAAGAACACATCCGGGACCAGAGCCACCTTGGGGGTGAGGAGGGAAATTTCCACTCTGTCGTACCGCCGCTGGAACTCCGGGGTGGTGAAAAGGCGCTCCGCCCCCATCCAATCCGACTGGCGGATTTCCTGAGGGCTGGCCACCTTAAAAGAATATCCACTCAAGGAAACTTGAATGGATATTCCTGTAAATGATGTATGGGTCTGGTCCATAGGGCCTATTATTCCCAGTTACCTGCGTTGTTGTTAGGAGCGCTCACGGAACCTACCTGCAGGCCTTTATACCTGTTCTGATCCTCGCATTCTGCATCCTTGTTGATGCGGAGCTGGTTGTCCATACCCTTGCAGAGGGCCTTGTACGGCATGCGGGCTTCGAACAGCGGGACCTGGACACCGGAAACGGTCTTGATGGCAGATTCCATCTCCACCTTCTGCTTTCCGGAGAACGGGATGTAGTACAGGGAATCGATGCAGAAGTCCGGACGGCTGGTGAAGAGGGTGTCCTTAACCGGGATCTGGGTGGTTTCGGAGAACACCACCTTCTGGCCCTGCTCATAGGCCTCCCGAAGCTTGGCCGTCATCTGGGCCGGATTGAGCTTCTTGTTGGCCTTCTTGATGGCCTCCGTGTTGGCAACGGCGATGGAGTCGTCATTGGAGCCGATCTGCATGGTGATATCCATCTTACCGGACTCATAGAACATCTTGAGGGAGTCCAAGGTAGGGGAGAAACGGCCGTAGGCGCTCTTGAAAGCCACCTGGAGGGTGCGGATGTCCTTGAGGCGCTGAACCGCAACCTGGGAACGGGCGTCCAGTTCCTTGTTGAACTTGACAGGTTTCTGTACGCTGCTGATGATGAGCCAGGCGAGGAGTACGATAACGGCTGCCAGAACAATCTCGAGGATGATTTTAAGTGATTTGCTCATTATTTTAGTGTTTTATAATTTTCAAAACTTCTCGCAAAGATAGAAAAATCATTTATCAAAAGCAATATATTTTGTAACTTTGCCCACGCAAAAAGTTTTGTAAACATGGATTGTATTCCGCAGGACAGCCTTATAAAGCTCCAGGCGCTCATAGACGGGGCCTCCCGGGTATCCGTGCTGGGTCATACGCACCCGGACGGCGATGCCTTGGGCTGCACCGGTGCACTGACCCTTTTCCTGCGGGATAGCGGCGGCAAGGATGCCGTCCTGGTCCTGCCGGATTCCCCCCCCGACAATCTCCGCTTCATCCTCCCCCCGTTCTGTCCCCTGCTGTGCGGGGACACGGAGCCGGAAGCCGCCGCGGCCCGCCTTGGCGAGAGCGACCTCATCTTCCTGCTGGACTGCAACGGATTCTCCCGCACGGAGGCCCTGGAGCCGTACCTGACGGCCTCCACGGCCCGGAAGGTGCTCATAGACCATCATCTGAACCCGCAGCGTGAGAGCTTCGACCTGGTGTTCTCCACCCCGGACATCTCATCGGCCAGCGAACTCCTGTACTGGGTGCTGAAAGCCCTGGAGGAAAATGTTTCTCCGGAGGCTGAAAAGAAGGCCGATGCCTCCGGAGAAACATCTTCCTCCAAGGCATCCGCCATATCCATCGGAACCTGCCTGCTGGCGGGGATGACCACGGACACCAACAACTTCGCCAACTCCGTGTATCCTTCCACCTTCCGCATGGCTTCGGAGCTCATTGCGGCGGGCGTGGACAGGGACGCGCTCCTGCAGCAACTGTACAACAGCTACCGGGAGAACCGGGTGCGCCTCTTCGGCCATATGCAGGAGCGGGAGCTCCGCATCCTGGGGGACGCCGCCTGCATGATCCTCACCAAAGAACTCCAGCAGCGCTTTGATGTGCGGGAAGGAGAGACGGAGGGCTTGGTGAACGTGCCCCTTACCATTGCCGATGTACGCCTCAGCATCTTCCTGAAGGAGGATGACGGCCATTTCCGCGTCTCCATCCGGTCCAGGAAGGGCACATCGGCCCAGCAGCTGGCCCTGCAATACTTCCACGGCGGCGGACATGAGAATGCCGCCGGCGGAAAACTGTTCATCGGGGAGGACATCCCCTGCGCAGCGGATGCCGCCGCCTATGTAGACAACGCCCTTAAATCTTTCCTGCGATGAAACGTTCCACCTGGCTCTTCCTCCTCCTCTCCGGAGCCCTGGCGCTTCCGGCGGCCTGCAACAAAGAAGAGCTGCAGACCACCTACAACAAGCAGGAAGCCAACATAGCCAGCTTCATTTCCACTATCCAGAAGAGGGATACCACCGCCACCGTCACCATTACGGACGGGGTATACAGGCTCACGCAGCACGACACGCTCAACCTGCCGGATTCCCTCCTCTGGGGCGGGAAGGTGACGCTCCGCTATGCCTGTTACATTCTCAATTCCGCCACGGTGAGCGGAAGCAACCTGGTGGCCACCAACGTGCGTTCCGTGGCATCGGCCGCCGGCTGGTCCCTCACGGATACCACCCAGTTCCAGCCCACCACCCTAACCCTGGACAAAACCTTGCTGGAAGGACTCCGGCTGGGGCTTTATGGCGTACAGGAACAGGACGAGGCCTATATCCTGTTCAATGGAAAATTCGGATTTGGAGACCACATCCAAGGCACGATTCCTGCAAGGTCTGCCCTGGCTTATCATATATGGATAGACAGTATTGAAAACGAATAGAATGAAAAGAACCGTCATATTTTTCACTGCAGCCATCTGCCTGCTTTGGGGGTGTGCCAAGAAAGACACTTCTTCCACAGGCACCCAGGCCCAGGAGTATCTGGATCTTTGGCTTAAAGAGTATCATCCCGGCGTAACAGCCTCCCCTTCCGGCGTCTACATCCTGGAAGAAGAAGTGGGATCCGGCTCCGCCTGGAACAGCGAAACCTCTGCGAGCCTGCTCCTTACCACTATCCGCAGCCTTAACGGAGTCATTTCCGTCACCGGGCACGAAGAATACGCCAAGCAGCTGGGCACCTATGCGGCAGGTAATTATTACGGCCCTGTCGTCACCTTCACCAAAAGCGGTTATGCCGGCGTAGAGGCCCTCCTCACGGGCATGCGGGTAGGCGGCACCCGTACCGCCGTAATTCCCTCCTGGCTGCTCACCACGGAGCGTTATTCCACGCAGAAGGAGTATCTGGACGCCTGCACCAATTCCACCCCCCTCATCTACACCATCACTTTTGCCGGACAGGCAGATGACGTGGTAAAATGGGAGCAGAACAGCCTGCAGGAATATATCCGGGCCCATCTGGGAAATACCGTCCAAGTTGCCAACTTCAACGACGCCACCAAAGAGGCCGATATCTTCTACTTCGGATCCAACGCCGCCAGCATCCAGCAGGGCAAGGAGCCCATCGCCAGCGGGAAAGGATACAAGCTCAACTATACGGGCCGTCTGCTCAACGGGCAGGTGTTCGACACCACCATCGAGAAAGTGGCCAAGGACAACGGCATCTACGACAGTTCCCGCACCTACGCCCCGGTCACCATCACCACGGCCGACACTTATGAGAACTATTCCATGGGCGGCAGTACCAGTATAGTGGACGGCTTCAAGGGCGCCCTCTCCCTCATGAAATACGTGGGTGAAAAGAGCACGGTCCTGTTTACCTCGTCCCTGGGTTACGCGTCCAACGGCAGCGGCAAATCCATCCCTCCTTATGCCCCCCTGCGGTTCGACCTGGAGATTGTTTCCTTAAACGAATAGCGCATGGCCGGTTCCGCAGCTCCTACCGATCTGGGCACCAAGCCAGTAGGCGCACTCCTGCGCCAATACGCCGTCCCTGGCATCATTGCCATGACGGCGTCTTCGCTTTACAATATGGTGGACAGCATCTATATCGGCCACATCCCGGATGTGGGGTCGCTGTCCATGTCGGGCCTGGCCGTCACCTTCCCGCTCATGAACATCTCCACCGCGTTCGGTACGCTGGTGGGCGTGGGCGCCGCCACCATGATTTCCGTGCTGCTGGGGCAGAAGAACTACCCGGTTGCCAAGCGGGTGCTGGCCAACGAAGTCACGCTGAACATCATCACCGGCCTGGTCTTCACGTTGGTCACCCTGCTGTGGATGGACCCCATCCTGCGCTTCTTCGGGGCCAGTGACGCCACCCTCCCCTATGCCCGCAGCTACATGACCATCATCGCCCTGGGCAATGCGGTCACCCATCTGTATTTCGGCCTCAACAACATTGTCCGCGCATCGGGCAATCCCAAACTGGCCATGGGGCTCACCCTGTTCACAGTTACCTCCAATGCCATTCTGGACCCCATTTTCATCTTTGCCCTGGGAATGGGCATCCAGGGAGCGGCGCTGGCTACAGTCCTGTGCCAGTGCATGGCCCTGGCCATCACGTTCCGCTATTTCCTGCATCCGGAGCGGTTCCTCAACCTTCCCCGGAAGATCCGGGAATACAAGGTGGACTGGAGGATTGCCAAAGACTCCCTCTCGATTGGCATGGGACCGTTCCTGATGAACCTTGCAAGCTGCATCGTGGTGCTGTTCATCAACCAGCAGCTGGTAAAATGGGGCGGAGACCTGGCCCTGGGCGCCTATGGCATCGTGAACCGGATCACCTTCCTTTTTGTCATGGTCGTGTTCGGATTCAACCAGGGAATGCAGCCCATAGCCGGCTATAATTACGGAGCCCGACAGTATGGGCGGGTAAGGGAAGCCTACATCAGGACCGCAGGCTGGGCCACGCTGGTAACTACGGTGGGCTGGATCATATCCGTGTTCGTCAACGGTCCCACCGCCAGCATCTTTACCAACGATCCTGTACTGCACGACCTGGCCGCCCGGGGCCTCCGCCAGATGAACCTGGTCTTCCCCATCGTGGGCTTCCAGATGGTCACCACCAACCTGTTCCAGTGCCTGGGCATGGTCAAGAAATCCATCTTCCTGTCCCTTTCCCGGCAGCTGCTGTTCCTGCTTCCCTGCATCTACATCCTGCCCGCCGTACTGGAGTCCGAAGCCGGTGTCTGGTACAGCTTCCCCATTTCCGATACCTTGTCGGCCATCATCACCGCCATCCTGGGCATCGCCCTGCTTAGAAAGCTGGGCAAGCTCAAGGACGGGGACGATCCGGCCGTGCTGGGAAGCCAGATTTAACGCTCAGAATGATAAAAGATATGCATACCATCATCAATGTAGGCCGGAGTTTCGGCAGCGGCGGCGGTTACGTGGGCCAGGCCATCGCCGAGAAGTTGGGAATCCCCTTCTACGACAACGAACTCATCTCCAAGGCGGCCGAAGAGAACGGCTACTCCAAGGACCTCTTCGCCGGCGGGGAGAAGAAGCGTAGCATTTTCTCGGCCTCCAGTTTCTTCACTTCGGGCCGGATGAGCTATCTGGACAGCGCCTATGTCAACGACGACATCCTTTTCAAGGCACAGAGCGACGTAATCCGCAATATTGCCGAAAAGGGGGATGCCGTAATCATCGGCCGCTGCGCAGACTACATCCTCCGGGACCTGGACTGCCTGGACGTCTTCGTGTGCGGGCCGGAAGCATACCGCATCAAGCGCCTGGTAGAACTTGAAGGCTTGTCGGCCGATGAAGCCGAAGCCCTCATGCGCCGCAAGGACCGCACGCGGGAAACCTATTATAACTATTACACCTTCGGCGCATGGGGCGTGGCCTCCAATTACGACCTCTGCGTGGACAGCTCCATCCTGGGCATCGAAGGCACCGCCGACTATATCATCGATTTCGGCCGCCGCGCCGGCAAGATCCGGTGAGCGGGAAAGCCCTCATACCGGTGCTGCTGCTTCTCCTGGCGGGGGGCGGCTGTTCCTTCCTGCTGCGGGGCCACTCCGATGAGGTGCCTCCGGAGCCGGTATACCGCGACTCCCTGAACAGGGTTATCACCAACGCCTTTTCGGAGATTCCCGATCTGGAACCTATGGACCAGGCGGTGGACAGTTTCATGGATTTCTGGAGCCTCCACGGGGTTTCCCTGGCCATTATGCGCAACGACTCCCTGGTCTACGCCAAGGGCTATGGGATGGCCGATTCCACCACGCCCATGACCCCGGGCACCACCCTCCGCATAGCCTCCGTCTCCAAACTTCTCACCGCTATAGGCGTGATGAAACTCCAGGAAGAGGCGAAACTGTTCCTGGACACCCCGGTTTTCGGGCCGATGGGCATCCTGGGCAAGTACGATTCCTACATCCGGGACGACAATTATTATCTCATTACCGTTGAGCACCTGCTGCGCCACCAGGCCGGTTTCACCACCCGGGGCGGGGATCCGGTCTTCTCCCCCTGGACCTCGCTGGAGGACTTGCTGCGGACCCAGTTGAGGCGCCCCCTCTCCTACGAGCCCGGCACCTGGCAGGAATACTCCAATTTCGGCTTCCTGCTCCTTTCCCTGGTCATCGAGCAGGTGAGCGGACAGCCCTACGAGGACTTCATGCAGGAGCATGTCTTCGAACCGGCCCGCTGCCACGGATTCCGGATCGGCGGGAATTACCTTTCCGAACGCCACCCCGGCGAAACCCGCTACTACATGCAGCCGGATGCCGAAAAGACACGCTCCTTCGACGGCCAGTACGCCTCCGTGGAGAAATGTTACGGCGGCAACAACGTGAGCGGTTCCCTGGGTGCGGGCGGCTGGACCGGATCGGCCATAGAGCTGGCCCGGATGGTGGCCAGCATCGATGGGAAAGGCCCCCTGGAAGACATCCTCCTGGACTATTCGGTGAACCAGATGACCAATTACTTTGACCGGGAGACTTTCTCCCTGGGCTGGAACGACACCAAGCCCTGGGGCGAATGGACGCGTTCCGGCTCCTTCTCCGGCACCCAGGCCCTGGTCAAGACCTATGCCGACGGCGAATGCTGGATCTTCATCTCCAACACTTCTTCCTGGCGCGGTTCCCGCTTCTCGGGCAATATCGCAGACCTATTCCGCAGTCTCCGGAGCCGCTACTCTCCCCTGCTTCCCCAGCGGGATTTGTTTCAAGAATAATCTGTCAAACAGAAACATCTGATAGTGATTACATTAACTGTTTCCCGGTGCAAATCGATTTGCACCGGGAAACAGTTAAATCGCTGATATTCAGCAGGATACCTTCTGCAACTCCTTACTCCATCAGCTTCTTGTACTTGAATCGCTTGGGTTCGGTGTCTCCCAGGCGCAGCTTGCGGTTGGCCTCGTATTCCTGGTAGTTGCCTTCGAAGAAGACCACCTTGCCTTCGCCTTCGTAGGCGAGGATGTGGGTGGCGATACGGTCCAGGAACCAGCGGTCGTGGCTCACCACCACGGCGCAGCCCGCAAAACCGTCCAGACCCTCTTCCAGGGCACGGATGGTGTTCACGTCCACATCGTTGGTGGGTTCGTCCAGCAGGAGTACATTGCCCTCGTCCTTGAGGGTAAGGGCCAGGTGCAGGCGGTTCCGTTCACCGCCGGAGAGTACGCCGCACTTTTTCTCCTGGTCGGCCCCGGAGAAATTGAAGCGGGACACCCAGGCGCGGGCATTCACGTCCTTGCCGCCCATGCGCACCCATTCGGAATTGCCGGCAATGGTCTCGTACACCGTTTTGTCCGGGTCTATGGAACGGTGCTGCTGATCCACGTAGGAAATCTTCACCGTCTCCCCAATCTCGATGGTGCCGCTGTCCGGCTGTTCGATGCCCATGATGAGGCGGAAGAGCGTGGTTTTGCCCGCTCCGTTGGGGCCGATGACGCCCACGATGCCCGCCGGCGGCAGTTCAAAGCTCAGGTGCTCGAAGAGCAATTTGTCCCCATAGGCTTTGGAAACGTCCGTGAACTTGATTACCTTATTGCCCAGGTGCGGTCCGTTGGGGATGTATATCTCCAGGTTGGCCTCCTTCTGTTTTGCATCGGCCGATGCCAGCTTCTCGTATGCTCCCAAACGGGCCTTCTGTTTGGCCTGGCGGGCCTTGGGGGCCATCCGGACCCACTCCAGTTCCCGTTCCAGGGTCTTGCGGCGCTTGCTTTCGGCCTTTTCTTCCTGGGCCAGGCGCCGGGTCTTCTGCTCCAGCCAGGAGGAATAGTTGCCCTTCCAGGGAATTCCCTCGCCCCGGTCCAGTTCCAGGATCCAGCCGGCTACGTTGTCCAGGAAATAGCGGTCGTGCGTGACGGCGATTACCGTGCCCTTGTACTGCTGCAGGTGGGCTTCCAGCCACTGGATGGATTCCGTGTCCAGGTGGTTGGTGGGCTCGTCCAGCAGCAGCACGTCCGGCTCCTGCAGCAGCAATCGGCACAAGGCTACGCGCCTGCGCTCACCACCGGAGAGTTCCTTGATCTTCTGCTCCGAAGGCGGGCACTGCAGGGCGTCCATGGCCCTTTCCAGTTTGGAATCTATCTCCCAGCCACCCAGATGCTCTATCTGCTCCGTAAGTTCTCCCTGGCGCTCGATGAGGCGGTTCATCTGGTCGTCGTCCATCGGCTCCATGAACTTGAGGGAAATGTCGTTGTACTCCTGCAGGATGTCCATAACGGGCTGCACACCCTCTTGCACTACTTCCAGCACGGTCTTTTCCGGATCCATCTGCGGCTCCTGCTCCAGGTAGCCCACGCTGTAGCCGGGCGCCCAGACCACTTCTCCCCGGGAAGCCTTTTCCACCCCGGCTATGATTTTAAGGAGCGTAGACTTACCGGCTCCGTTCAAACCCAGGATGCCAATTTTGGCCCCATAGAAAAAGCCCAGGTAAATGTCCTTGAGGATGACTTTGTTGTTGTGGGGCAGGATCTTGCTCACCCCATTCATGGAGAAGATAATCTTTTCGTCTGCCATAGTTTTAGTGCTAATGGTACAAATATAGCCATTTTCTCTTGCCGGCGCAAGTTCCCGCCTAACTGCCGTTTTTTGCAAATCACCATACATCAACACTTTAACGCTTTCCCGGTGCAAATCTAATTGCACCGAGAAACCATTTATTCGCTCTGTATCAGTTAGTTCTACTATGTGGTTCTTTTGCCAGATGAAGGAACTTCCGAACTTGATAAGGCTTCGCTCCGGTTTCCCTCATCAATATATCGGCAATGGCAAGCTTCTGGCCGATTGGCAGCGCCAAAAGCGCCGGGATGTTCGCGGCATAACTGGAGCGCTTGCATACTTTCAGCATACTCTCATAAATCTCGTCAGAATCACTATCGTAGTTTTCTTTGAGATCATATTCCGAACCCGTGTTGGAGTTTATGGCAATAAGCATGGTTTCATAATCCCCATAGAAGGCAATCAGCGATTCCTTATCCAAAGGGAGATATTTGCTGATGATATAATCTGTTAGCTGCTCACTTTCAGTTTCTGACAGTTTATCATATAGACTATTCAATATAGGGTAGTCCAACCAGACTTGCCGATTATATAAAGCATTCACTCTGGCCAGGGCTTTCTTTAGCCGATTAGAACACCTCCGCTTGTCAATCTTCTCGGAAAAAGGATGGTCCGAATTAACATAGGCCAGAAAATTCCATCGGCTTTCTTCTGCCCTGTTGCACAGTTTCTTTTCCACATGATTGTTGTATAAATAGGCGATGGTCGTCCGGATTTTCTTTAGGCCGATTTTGGGTGCATTGCCATAAGCCTTGCGAAATATCGGCCCTTTCCTGCCGGAATTCCTGTTGAAGGCAATTACATATTTGGAAGTATATTCTCCTACAAACAGAGACATTAGTTTCGTGGAAAACACCTGGGCAAGCGAATGGATGTGGTCAAACATTAGACATAGCCCCAGCACCGGCACGCCATACTTCTTGGCCACGACGGAAAAGATGGTCAGGAACACAAGCCTGTCCAAAACGGAATAAAAAAGCAGTTTCCCGTCATAAGTGTTCTGGTAAATGTGTTGCAAACCTTCTTCTTTCACCTTTCGTTTTACGCCACGCATAATAGAACCTCTTGATACTCTGTGTTTTAAATCCTTTCCGGTGCAATCTGGTTTGCACCGGGAAACAGTTATCTTTAACTGAGTGAGGAGATTATACTGTTCGCCCCAACCCTACTGTCTTTTGCAAGGATAGGGAATTAGAAGAGATCTTTCAATAGTTCGGTTGAAAGAAATCTGAAAGTTTTTCTGTTTTAACCGATTTGGGACGAAGGAGGAAAATACGGGATGAACGATCGAGTAAGGAGTAACAAAAAACCGCAGGCCTTCCGGTCTGCGGTTAACTGTTTGCAGTCTGCAGGAAAGACTACCAGCGGTCTTCGTCGGATACGCTGAGTTTCTTGCGGGCGTGACGACGGCGGGCGCTAAGGACGCGACGGCCGTTGGCGGAAGCCATGCGGGCGCGGAAACCGTGCTTGTTCACACGCTTGCGGCGGGAAGGTTGAAATGTTCTTTTCATGATATCTCGTTTTTATATTTTTTCGCGTAAGGGCTGCAAAGATACAAATTCCCGCCGAAACCGCCAAATTTTTTTACTTCCGGATGTGAATTACCAGCTTTCCGTCGTAGTAAGGGTCCCGGAGCCAGGAAGAGACGGGCCAGGTGGAAACGCTGCCGCGGGGCAGGCGGTGGCGGGCCATCACATCGGCAATTTCCTCATTCACGTCCCCGCCCTTGAGGTAGAGGATGCCTTGGGTGTATTTGCCTTTTACCCAGGGATAGAAGTCCGGCAGGGAGGCCACGGCGCGGGACACCACAAAATCAAACTGCCCTGGAAGGGACTCGGCGCGGGCGTTCACCACCTCCACGTTCTTTAAGTCCAGGGCCGATGCAACCGCCTGGGCCACAAGGGTTTTCTTACCCACTGAGTCGCAGAGGACAAACTGCGCACCCGGAAAGAGGATGGAGAGCGGAATGCCGGGAAAACCGCCGCCGGTCCCCAGGTCCAGGATGCGGGCCGATGAAAACTTTTCGTACAGTCCCGCAGCGGTGAGCAGGTAGCGGGCTATGGCCAGCGAATGCAGCACATGATGGTCGTACAGGCCGTCTATGTCTTTCCGGGAAATCACGTTGATCTTAGCGTTCCATTCCCGGTACAGGGCATCCAGCATTTCAAACTGATGAGCCTGCAGGTAGGTGCAGGAGAAATCGGCCCGGATAAAGTCCAGGAAGTCTGCAGCTGTCATTCCACTTCCCCCCTTAACATCATTTCGGCCAGGTGCTGCTTGCCACGGCGGATGCGTGTGCGCACCGTGTTCAGCTCCAGGCCCAGTTCACGGGCGATGGCCTCGTATTCCAGTTCCTCTATCATGTACTTGATCATCACGTCTTTATAGAGGGAGGGCAGCTCGTCTATGAACTGCATCAGGCGCTGGTGCACCTCGTCGTTGATAATCTCCTCTTCCGGGGTGGTATCCGTGAGCTGCGGAGCGCCGGTCTGCCCCTCCTTCTTCTCGTCTTCCCGCTGGATGCTGTCCAGGTGGTCCAGTGCGGTACGGGTGGCGATGGTAAGCAGCCAGGGCCGGAATTCCCGGCTGGTGTCAAAGGACCGGAGGGCCGAAAAAGCCTTCTGGAAACTTTCGGAGACAACGTCGTCTACATCGGCCTTCCATTTGAAATAGCCGCTCACACGGCCGCGGACGGACCGCTCGTGCACCTGGTACAGCATCCGGAAGGCGGTCTGGCTGCCCCGGATGGCCTGTTCAATGAGTTCTTTTTCGTTGTATTCCATAGATTCTTCGCTTCGCTCAGAATGACAGGTTATTCGATCGGGATGACAGGTTAATGGGCTTCCAGCCAGTTCTTTCCGGAAGAACACTCCACCGTAAGGGGGACGGAGAGTCTTATTACGTTTTCCATTACGTCCACCACTAGGGCCTTCAGCCTTTCCACCTCCGAAGGGATGGCATCGAAAAGCAGTTCGTCGTGGATCTGCAGCACCATGCGGCTTTTCAGGCCCTCTTCCCGGAGCCGCTTCGCCACACCTATCATGGCCAGTTTGATGATATCGGCCGATGTCCCCTGGATGGGGGCGTTCACGGCGTTGCGTTCCGCCAGGGCGCGTACGGTGGCATTGCGGGCCGTGATGTCCGGCAGGTACCGCCGGCGCCCGAAAAGCGTTTCCACATAGCCGTTCTCCCGGGCGAAGGCGATGCTTCCGTCAATGAAGGAACGGATGGCCGGGAAGGAGGCGAAATAGCCTTCTATGAGCTCTTTGGCGGCACTTCTGGAAAGATGCAGCCGCTGGGCCAGGCCGAAGGAGGAAATGCCGTACATGATGCCGAAATTGGCCGTCTTGGCCATGCCCCGCTGCTCGCGGGTAACCTCCTCCACCGGAATGCCGAAGATCTTGGCCGCGGTGGCGGCATGGACGTCTACACCGTCCCGGAAAGCCTGCACCAGATGGGCGTCCTGGCTAAGGTGCGCCATGATGCGGAGTTCGATCTGGGAGTAATCGGCACTCACTATGACGCCGTCCGGGGTGCCCGGGATGAAAGCCTTGCGAATCTCCTTGCCGCGCTCCGTACGTACCGGGATGTTCTGCAGGTTGGGGTTGGAGCTGGAAAGCCTTCCCGTTGCCGTAAGCGCCTGGTTGAAGGTGGTATGCACCCGTCCGTCCCGGGGCGAAATATACGAAGGGAAAGGCTCTATATAGGTGGAAAGCAGCTTTTTCACCGCCCGGAATTCCAGGATTTCCTCCACCACGGGATGGCGGTCGGCAATGGACAGGAGGCTTGCCTCGTCGGTGGAATACTGGCCGGCCTTGCCGCTCTTTTTGGCCTTGGGATCCAGCTTCAGTTTCTCAAAGAGGAGTTCTCCCACCTGCTTGGGGGAAGAAATGTTAAGCGCAGGTTCTCCGGCCAGGTCACGAATGCGTATTTCGCGTTCCGTCAGTTCTTTCCGGAGTCCGTCGGCAAAGGCGCGAATCTGTTCCAGGTCCACTTTCACCCCGTCCCGTTCCATCTGCGAGAGCACCTTGGAAAGCGGTTCCTCCATAGTCTCGTAGAAAGGAGGGAGGCTTTCCCGGAGCTTATCGCCCAGGGGGACGAGCACTGCCGCTTCCTTAAGATGGAAAGGTTCTGCCTCTTCCGGATTTTCATCAAAGAGGGAACCGGTAACGGCCGATCCGGGGGCTTCCTCCAGGTTCACGCCAAGGTACGTCTGTGAGAGGGCAGGAAGTTCGTGACTGCGCTCCGGATTAAGCACGTAATGCATAAGCTGGATGTCCCACCACTTCCCTTCCAGGCCGATTCCCTGCCCTGCCAGAGAGTTGGCCATCCGCTTGAGGTCCACGCCGTATTTGGCCACGGCGGGGTCTTCCAGGAGATCCTT
>JAEEQF010000165.1 GCA_016285175.1 Bacteroidales bacterium | reverse complement strand
ACACGCGCGTGCGCCGGTTGGGGCCCGCCGTGAAATAGTCCAGCGCCACACCGTTGATCCACGTGCCGATGAGGCCGATAACCACCATCCGGAACGGATTCACCGCGAAGGCCGTGCAGCAGATGATGGCGCCCGCCACCGTGACGGACGTGCCGATATCGAAGTGCAGGTACTTGTTCACGATCTTGGCCAGGATATCCAGGCCGCCGGTGGAGGCGTTGATGTGGAAGAGGATGGTCTGCGAGATGCTGAGGATGAGCACGAAGCAGATGAGGTCGAACCAGATGTCGCCCATCACGGAAGTCTGGCCGGGCTCGATGAGCTTCTCATAAGGCATCACCTTCTCCCAGAATTCCAGGAGCGGACCCAGGATGAGGGCCGTGTAAACGGTTTTGGCGCCGAATTCCTTGCCGATGAGGAACCACGCCAGCACCAGCAGGATGGCATTGATGGAGGTGACCATCCAGGAAACCTTCATGGGGATGCCGATAATCCCGCAGATGTCCGTGAGCACCATACTGAGACCGGTGATGGAACCCATGATGAGGTTGGAGGGCATGAGGAAATAATACACGGCCGCCGCTGCGATGGTCATGGCCAGGGTCATGATTACCAGCTCCTTCCAGAACTTGAAGGTAGCCAGGGGGCTAAGCAGTTTCTTAACGTCTATCATAGTTGTAATGTTATTCTTTGGGTCTTAGGTATTTCCAGCCGATGACAGGAAGCACGAAGGCAATGAGGCAGGCCACCGTCCAGAAGATGGACACCGGCGTGAAGTTGTAAAGGCCTTCGGCCGCGTTGCCCTCGATGAGGAAGCCGCTCACGATGGACTGGGCGCCGGCGGCGGCATAGCTGGAGATGCCCACGATGCCCAGGGCGGCGCCGGTGGCCTTGCGGGGCACGAAGTCCAGGGCCATGAGGCCGGCCACGATGCAGAACACCACGCTGAAGGCCATGCTGAACAGGGCCACAAAAGCGATATTGGCCCAATAACTCCCGCCCAGGAAGAGGAATCCGGCCAGGGAGAACACGGCCAATATCCCGGCCATGATTACCGGCCGCACCCGGTTGCCCCGGAACAGGCGGTCCGACAGCCATCCCGCCATGAGGTTCCCCGCCACGCCAAAGACCTCCGCGATGCCGATCACCTGCGTGGCGCTCTCCAGGGAGAAGGTCTTCTGTTTCTGGAGGAACAGCACGCCCCAGTCGCTCACGGCATGCTGGGTAATATACAGAAAGGCCGTGGAGATGGCTATAACCCAGATACCGGGATGCTTGAACACCCATTTCTGCAGTTCCCTGGTGGGCTTTTTGTCCAGCGATTTCAGCGGTTCTCCGGAGAGCTCCTGCACGGAAGGGAGTCCCCGGCTCTCCGGCGTATCGGAGATGAATACCAGCGAAATGACGGTGCCGATGACACCCGCTCCGGCCGCCGCCAGGAAGCCCCACTGCCAGCCTGCGGCCGCCACGATAAAGCCGGTAAGGATCATGGAAACGGCCTTGCCCAACTGCGGCGTAGAGGAGAAGATGCTGTACATGGTGCCGCGGGTCTTGAGCGGGAACCAGCGGGACAGGCTGATGGTCCCGGGCGGCGAACCCATGGACTGCATCCAGCCATTGATGCCCCAGAGCACGGCGAAGGAAAGCAACATGACCATGGAGCCGATGCCCAGCGGCCCGTGCAAAAGCCCCAGGATGCCCAGCACCAGATTGATGATGGCCGATATGCCCAGCCCTGCCGCCATGAAGCGGCGGATGTTGCAGTAATCGGCAATGAATCCGTTGGTGAACTTGCCCACCGCGTACACGAAGTAGAAGGCCGAGCCGATGAGGCCCAGCTGTCCGGCCGACAGGATGCCCCCGTCGATGAGCGGCTGCTTCACCACACCCAGGGTCATCCGGCACACATAGTAGAGGGTATAGGCCACCGTCACACCCCAGAAAGTACGGGTGCGGAAACGCTTGTAGGCACTGTCCACCTCATCGGGGGGCAGCATTTCCGCAGCCGGCTTGCTGATTCTGAAATGATGGAACAGAGACATGTCAGAAACCTTCAAAAACCTTGCGCAGGTCGGCCCCCTGCGGGGAAAGGACGGTCTGGATACCCAGGGAACGGGCGGCCTCTATGTTGGTTTGGGAATCGTCCACGAACAGGATTTCCTCCGGCGGAAGGCCGATCCGGCGTATGGCCTCCCGGAAAAACTCCGGATCCGGCTTGAGCAGCTTCATCTGGAAGGAGCAGAACTCTTCCCGGAACACGCTGCGCCAGTCCAGCCCCAGGCTGGACAGGATTTTATGGTAACGGATGCGGGCTATCTCATTGTTGTTGGAAAGCAGATACAGCGGATACTTTTGGGACAATTCCCTTAGAAGATCGGCCTTGTAAGGCTCCATGCCGGAAATCATGGCATCCATGCAGCGGTCCACATCCTGCGGAGTGCAGCCCGGACGGGATTCCGCCAGCACCGCCGCGCGGAATTCATCGGCCGATATGGCCCCCTCTTCCAGCTCCCCGTAAATGCCTTTCTGGTGATAGGGATCGATGAGTTCCTTGATCCTCTCATAACCCAGGATATCCAGGAACGCCCGGATGCAGGCCTTGGGATCCAGGTCCACGAGCACCCCGCCCATATCGAATACTATCGCCTTAATCATTGCCTTTTCCATCTAAGCGTCAGTCCTTCTGCTGGCCGGAAGCCAGGTCCAGGATTTCCGAGGTTATCTTCTGCTGGCGGCCCTTGTTGTACTGGAGGGTAAGCTCGTCCAGCAGGTCCTCGCCATTGTCCGTGGCCGTCTGCATGGCCACCGTGCGCGCCGCATGCTCCGCCGCCGCACTGTCCAGCAGGGCCGCATACAGCTTGAGCTTGAGCGTCTTGGGAATCAACGCCTCCAGCAGTTCCTTCGCATTGGGCTCCAGAATAATGTCCTCCGGAGCATCGCCAGTTCTTTTGGTTGCGGGAGAGAACTCCTTTTCCGGAGCATCGGCCTTCTTTATATCAGTGGCAGAGGACTCTTTTTCCGGAGCATCGGCCTTCTTTTTCGCGTAGGAAAAAGAGTCCTCTGCCATTATAGGAAGGAGTTGCTCAACAACCGGCACCTGTTTGGCCGTGGAAACAAAGTGATTGTACACCAGGAAAACTCTGCCAACACGGCCCTTCTCAAACTCCTCCATCAGTATTTCCGTCAACTCCGCCGCCGGGCCGTAGGACGGGTGCTCGGAAAGGTCGGCATAGTCCTTCGGCGAGAGATACCCCGCCTTGC
>JAEEQF010000164.1 GCA_016285175.1 Bacteroidales bacterium | reverse complement strand
GGTGCCGCCGTGGTGCGCTGGACTCCGTCGGGCTATGTGGTACCGCTGGAAAACGGTCTGGACGGCATTGCGCCCATTTCGCGCTATTGCTATCCGCCCGCGATGTACTATTATGCCGATACCGGAATCCAAACCTCGGACACGGAGATAGAAAGCACCCTTTACGAGGATAGCAGTAATAACTGGAATACCATCCTGGGCAGCTACAAGGACGGAACCGTGGTCACTTCTACCACCCGTGCCGTAGCTTTGAAGGATCCCCTGCATTTTGGCGTGGGCATGCTCAAGGCCACCATCGTGGCCGAGTCTGCCAGCCTGCAGGACAACGACGGCCTGGACTATACGCTAGTGGAAGTGTCCGGCAGCAAATTCCCGCTCACGGGAGTGGTTATCGGCCGGCAGTATCCGGTGAAATACGACTTTTCGCCCAATTTCACGGCCGATTCCGATCAGTATTATCTGTACGACAACCAGATTTCCGGCATTTACCTCACCACGGCCCAGTCTGCCGCTTTCCGTACGCTTTCACTGGAAACCCCGGCAGAGAAGGACACCTATTTCTGCCTGGAATTCCAGAACGATTCCGACGTTTCTTTCTATGGAGCCGAAGGACGGATCCTGCCCGGGCATAAGTTCTATCTGGTGGGCAAACTGGAAGCCGCTCCTGCCAGCGGCTATACCAAAGTCTTCTCCCGGGATTATTGTACTACGGTTAACTGTCGGATCACCTCGCTCAAGGAAGCCCACAGCGCCGTGCCGGATATGGGCGTCCCGCTGCTGAACCTGGGCGTGGAAACCATCATTGACTGGACGATGTCGGACCCTGTAACCTTGATCCTGGAATGAGAAAGTGTGTCAGCATAGGCTTGTTGATAGTGCTGTTGGCCCTCTCGGCCGGCTGCAGCAGGGAACCGCGTCTTTCGGCACGCTTACCGTTCCTTACCCTTACTTTGCAGATTCCGGAACCGGCGATGGTGAAGGCTACGGTCCCTGCCACCGATGCGGAGAACGCCATCCATGACTTGAAGATCTGGGTCTTTAACGCTTCTACCCGGGCTCTGATTACCAGCCTGGAAGTGAATGCCGGGGAGCCCTCCGACAATCTCCCGCAGGCGGGAAGCGTCAAACGCTATTCCCTGCCTGTGAGCTGGGATTTCGCCCTTACCAAACCCCGTCCCAAAGTAGATGTCTATGTGCTGGCCAATTCGGCTTCCATCGGCCTGGACAGCGGGGCCAGTGCGCTGTGGGCGGCCAAGACCGATTCGCACGAGATTTCCTCCTGGGAGGCGGTGAACGGTGCTTTTTTCACAGGTTTCTCCCCTTCGGAGAAGGTGATGGGAGTAGATGCGGAAAAGGGCCTTCCCATGAGCGGCCTGTCCAGGAATATGACTATCAGCGGGGAAGAGCCCTCGCTTAGCATAACCACCATCCCGCTGGAGCGCTGCGTGTCCAAGATCCGTTTCCTCTTCTCCCAGGTAAAGCTTGAAACCGATGATCCTGCCGAAAAGGAGACTTTCCGGGTGGACAAGATAGAACTTGGCGGGGAGACCATTCCCACGCAGGAATTCGTCTTTGCTGCCGAGGCTCCGAATGTGGGCGCCTCCTATATTGCCACTGTTTCCGAGTTCCCGGGCATCGCCTCCGTGAACGTGAGCGAGGTGCCGGAGCTCTATGCCTATGCCGGCGAGGACGGGCCCTCTTATGAGCAGAAGATTGCCGATGCCCTGGCAGACAATAAGATAAGCAGTGCCGGAACCTATTATCTGAGGGAAAGCGACAAAGCGCTGAGCGGAACCATCACTTACACTGTTACCAAGGGGGCAGGTACCGCATCGGAGTCTTCCCGCCAGGTGCGGAAGCCGTTCTCCATGCCCGCTGGCGCCCAGTTCCCCCGCAACTATACCTGGACCGTATACGGCTACTATGTTACCAACCGTACTCTGCAGCTTTCCGTGAGCGTGCTGCCCTGGGATAAGAGCGATTATGACATAGAGTTCAGCACGGCTTCACTGATGGTAACCCATAAACTGGCGGTGCTGGACTATTCCGTCGAAAGCATCGACCGGATTGGCACCACGGACGAGTACAATGTGACGCTCAAGCGTAACCGTCCGGCCAGCGCCTACCTGAATGTGGTTACCCCCAAGGGCGGAAAGCTCCAACTCGTTGTCAATGGAGACCAGGATGCTTTTGATGTCTGGTTCACCGACGAGAATAACCGGAATGCGCGTGAGACCACCATCGATCCGGACTCCTATAACGGACTCATAAACATTTCTATCGACCGGAACAGCTCTTATTCCGGAGTGACTACCGGAAAATCCGTTACGCTCAGTTTTACCGCCACTACACCGGACGGCGAACGGGAGATAGAAGGTGCGTCTGAATGTATAGACCAGATTTTTAACTTCATCCTGCCGTGATCAAACGTCTTTCATATTGCCTGATGATGCTCCTCGTCCTGCTGGCCTGCAGCCGGGAATGGGATGTTACGCAGGAATGGGATGGTCCGGTGATGGAGATCAACCTGGATCTGGAAGATGACTTCCAGACCAAGGCCGATGAAACCTATGAGCAGCCCGGCGACAACGTCTTTCACGAGAACGATATCAAGTGGGTGGATTTCTATTTCTATCCTTTGGGAAAAACCGGAGAACAGGCCTCTTACCATATCCGCAAGACGCTGGACCGGCTCACGCGCGGCAGTGCGACTTTCCGTCTGGAACTCACCTACAACCAGGTGAACCATCAGATTTTCCCGGTGAATTCCAGTACGCAGGAGGCTGTTGTCTTTGCTTTGGTGAATGTTCCCACAACCCTTCTGGACGACCAGGACAACACTTCCCTGACGGCCCTGAAACAGCTGCTGGTCACCACTAACTTTGAAGCTGTTACGGGGACGGAAAACCATCGGCAGCAGTCCTTTATGATGAGCGGCGAGGCAAACGTCAAGCTCAAGCCTAACGGGCGCAACCAGAAGGAAGTGGCAGAACCGCTTACAATCCCTCTGCTTCGTTATGCCTGCAAGCTCACCGTTTCCGTGAAAACCGACGAACGCGTTCCCATCAAGACCGGACGCAAGGACATAGCGGGGAACGACATCAATGAATACTGGACTCCGGCCGTGCAGGAGATGAAAATCTACATTGAGGATGCCATGAAGACGGTTTCCCTGGGCGGTGAACCCCGCAAGGCCGCTGCCGAAAGCGAAGTGCTGTCTTATAAGAGCAATCCGCTGCTGTTCTTCGAGAACCTGAATACGGGGGCGCAGGCG
>JAEEQF010000042.1 GCA_016285175.1 Bacteroidales bacterium | reverse complement strand
CTGGGACAGATTGTAGCCGGCATCAAGAAGGCGCATCCGGAAATCAAGGTGCAGTACCATGGCCACACCGGCCCCGGCTTCTCTCCGGCCTCCATGCTGGAAGTGGCCCGCGCCGGCGCCGACTATCTGGACGTAGCCGTGGAGCCCCTCTCCTGGGGCAAAGTGCATCCCGACGTAATTACCATCCAGCAGATGATGAAGGCCGACGGATTCCAGGTTAAGGACATCAACATGGATGCCTATATGGAAGTGCGCCGCCTCACGCAGGAATTCATAGACGATTTCCTGGGCTACTGGATCAATCCCACCAATTCCCAGATGACTTCCCTGCTGGTGGGCTGCGGCCTGCCCGGTGGCATGATGGGTTCCATGATGGCCGATTTGAAGGGCTTCCAGGGCGCCATCAACGCCGCCCAGCGCGCCCACGGCCGTCCGGAAATGAGCCTGGACACCCTGATGGTGAAGCTCTTCGACGAGGTGGAATACGTATGGCCCCGCCTGGGTTATCCGCCGCTTGTGACCCCGTTCAGCCAGTACGTGAAGAACACGGCCCTGATGAACCTGTTCAACATGCTCAACGACAAACCGCGCTGGACCACCATAGACAAGGATACCTGGGGCATGATCCTGGGCAACATGGGCAAGCTGCCGGGAGAACTGGATCCGGAAATCATTGCGCTGGCCAAGGAAAAGGGCATGGAATTCTACACCGGCAACCCGCAGGACATGTATCCTAATGAGCTGCCCAAGTTCCGCCAGATGATGAAGGATGAAGGCTGGGACTGCGGCGAGGACGACGAGGAACTCCTGAACATGGCCATGTTCGAGCGCCAGTACCGCGACTACCGCAGCGGCATCGCCAAGGAGCGCTTCAACAAGGACCTGGCCGATATGAAGGCCAAGGCCGGCGCCCCCATCGTGGTGGAACGCCCGGTGGTGGAAATGCCCAAGTTCAAGGTGGAAGACTATGTGGAGCGCTATCCCAAGGCCACGCCCGTACAATGCCCCGTGAAGGGTCAGCTGCTGTGGGAAGTGGATGTGGACAACGATTCCAAGGCTCCCGTGGTGGGCAGGAAGGTGAAAGCCGGACAGGTGCTGGGACACGTCCAAACCTATTACGGCCTGGAAGAGATTGTTGCTGCCGTGGACGGCCTTCTGGTAGCCGTGTTGGGCAAACAGGGAGACCAGGTGGCCAAGGGAGAAATCATTGCCTTCGTCCAGTAGGCCGCATTAAAAAACGTTAAAAATCGTAAAAAACAGTTCAAGCGTTCAACCGATTGGACTGTTTTTCGTTTTCATCCCCTATCTTTGGCGCAAAAGGAACTGTGAGCAATGCGTATCAAAGAATGGGTTAAAGAAGAAAGGCCCCGGGAAAAAATGCTCAGCATGGGAGAGAGGGCCCTGTCCAATGCGGAACTGCTGGCCATCCTTATTGGCAGCGGAACCGGCGGGAAGAACGTGATGGAAGTGGCGCAGGAACTACTTGCCCGCGCCGAAGGCCGGCTGGTGCTCCTTTCGGGCATGCCCATGGAGCGCCTGCTGGGGCAGAAGGGGCTGGGGCGTGTACGGGCCGTCACCATAAAGGCCGCCCTGGAACTGGGCCGGCGCTCCTTCGAGGAACTGGCCTGCCTGGACAAGCGCGCCATCACCTCCCCGGAGCTGGTTTTCAGGCTCATGCTCCCCACCCTCAAGAATCTGGACCACGAGGAATGCTGGGTGCTGTTCCTTAACCGGGCCAATTATCTTATCGGCAAGGAGCTCATCTCTTCCGGCAGCCTGGAAAGCACCCCGCTGGATCCGCAGAAGATCCTCCGGCGCGGCATAGAGACGCAGTGCAAGCATATAATCCTGGTGCACAACCATCCTTCCGGACAGCCCCGCCCCGGAGAGGCCGATATCCGCCAGACCGAACGTCTGCGGAAAGCCCTCTCCCTCATGGGGATAACCCTCATGGACCACGTTGTGGTGACCGAAGACTCCTTCTATTCCTTCGCCGAAGAAAGGGTGGGCAGAAGCCGTTGAGTTTTGCTTTTCCGGGAATTTTGTTATATTTGTACTTCGAACTCCAATTCGAAGCCACATGAAAGTCATCAACATCGGCGAAAGCCATTCCGTTCTCAACAGCTACCTGGCAGAAATGCGTGACGTCCATATCCAGAAGGACCGGCTCCGTTTCCGGACCAACCTGAAGCGGGTGGGCGGGATCTTCGGCTATGAGATTTCAAAGACACTGACATTCAGCACCAAGGACGTAACCACCCCGCTGGGCATCGCCCAGGTGGACACCTACGACACCCCGCTGGTCATCTCCACCATCCTCAGGGCCGGCCTTCCCCTGCACGAGGGCCTGCTGGAAGTCTTTGACACGGCAGAGACGGCTTTCCTGGCCGCTTTCCGCAAATACGGGAAGGGAGATTATTTCAAGATCCGGGCCGACTATTGCACCACCCCCTCCCTGGAAGGGAAAACCCTCATCCTGGCCGATACCATGCTGGCCACGGGCTCTTCCATCGAGATTGCCATCCAGAAACTGGTGGAGGAAGGTGGCTATCCCGCCCACATCCACCTGGTGTGCCCCATCGCCAGCCACTTCGCGGTAGACCACCTGATGCAGAAACTGGACGACAACGTTACCCTGTGGGTGGCGGCCATAGACGAGGAACTCACCAGCCACAGCTACATCGTACCGGGACTGGGAGATGCCGGAGATCTGGCCTACGGAGGAAAACTATAAATCGCGGGCCTGTTCCCAGGCCTCCATGGTAAGAATCAGCCTTACAACTTCACTGTACTCCTTTGCACCGGAGCTTACTTTGTTGTGCTTGAGACTGGCGTCCATGAGCCAGGACTGGACGCGGTCCACGACGGGGATCCGGAGCGCTTCCCAATAGGCCCGTTCGGCGGCATAACGCTCCCGGATTTCCGGATGGATGCTCCTCATCCAATAGGCATAATAGTCCTCCGTCATGAAGGTTTGCACGTTGGTGGCCACGTGGGGGAAGATGGAGTAATAACCGCAGAATCGGAGGGCATCGGCCCCGGAATGCCGGCAATACACATAGGCCCAGTAATTGGCTTCCGCCTCGCTGGTCACCCCCGCCAGATGCGCCATCTCATGGGCCAGCGTAAAGGGGTAGTCCCCTTCCGGCACATCCTTGTTCACATGGGTTTCACAGAAGAAAGGCCCCACGAAACCCAGCACTCCCACGGCCGAATACAGACGGCCCAGCAGGGGCTTCTTGGGATGTTGCCACTTCTTGAGGCGGGTATAGCCGAAATCCGGAAGCGTCTCATTATAAAAGGTTTTCACATCGGCCTCCAACGCTTCCCTATCCGGCAGGGCGGCAGCGGAGCGAAGGTCGTTGAGTGAATCCGTATAGCTGTACAGGAAGTTGTTGAAGGCATCTTCCGTGAACAGCTGGTTCCGGATGCCCAGACGCTCCTGCAGCGGGGTGCGGAAATAATTGTTGCCCCAGCCCATATAGAACCAGACCGCCACCCACATTACAACAAGGGCGCTCTTTCCCAAAAACCACCAAAAGCGCTTTTTCCGTACCAGCGTCTTTATGAGCACGAAAAGGAAGGCCGCCACAAAGCCCAGGACAACTATCTCTTCCAAGGAAAAGGGCACCACGCCGGCAAGCAGGGAAAGAGCCGTAGAAATGGCCGGGTAACAGACGCCGGCATAAAAGTCCGCCACCGCCGGAAACCAGCGGCAGCAAAGGCAAAACACCAAAAGGACTATCCCTATGTAATGGACTTTCTTCATGAACCGTTGGCAAAAATAGGCATTCCCGCTCAAAAAGACAAATGCCGATATCCCGGAAAATGCGTATCTTTGCAGGTTATGAAGAAAGTATACATAGAGACATATGGCTGCCAGATGAACGTGAACGACACGGAAGTGATTTTCGCCATCCTGGCAAAGGCCGGCTACGAAAGGACCGAGCAGATGGAGGAGGCCCATCTGGTGATGGCCAACACCTGCTCCGTGCGGGACAACGCCGAGCAGCGCATCTGGGGCCGCATAGAGGTGTTCAACCAGGCCCGGAAAAAGAAGCCGGAGATGCTGGTGGGAATTGTGGGCTGCATGGCCGAACGTCTGAAGGATAAGCTCCTGGAAACCAAGAAGGTGGATCTGGTAGTGGGACCGGACGCATACCGTTCCCTGCCCCGCCTGCTGGAAGCCATCCGCCCGGACAGCCCCCAGATAGACGTACTCCTTTCCCGGGAAGAGACCTATGCCGATATCACCCCCGTCCGAACGGACAGGAATGGCATATCGGCCTTTATTTCCATCATGCGCGGGTGCAACAACGTGTGCTCATACTGCGTGGTTCCCTATACCCGCGGAGCCGAGCGCTCGCGGGACCCGCATTCCATTGTACGGGAGGCCTGCGACGTGTTCCAGAGGGGCTACAAGGAAGTGACCCTGCTGGGGCAGAACGTGGACAGCTACCTCTGGAAGAGCCCCACGGAGACCGTGACATTCGCCAATCTGCTGGCACGGGTGGCCGATATAAGCTCGGACCTGCGGGTGCGCTTCGCCACCTCCCACCCCAAAGATATCAGCGACGAGGTCATTGATACCATGGCCGCCTACGACAACATCTGCAAGCACATCCACCTGCCGGTGCAGAGCGGCAGTTCCCGGATGCTGGAGCTGATGCGCCGCAAGTACAACCGGGAATGGTACCTGGAGCGCGTGGCCAGGATCCGCAGCGTAATGCCGGAGTGCGGCCTCACCACGGACGTGATTGCGGGATTTTGCACGGAAACGGAGGAAGACCACAGGGAAACCCTCAGCCTGATGGAGGAAGTGGGCTTCGACTGGGCCTTCATGTTCGCCTATTCGGACCGCCCGGGAACCCTGGCCAACCGCACCATGCAGGACGACGTACCGGCCGATGTGAAGAACCGCCGGCTTAATGAGATCATCGCCCTGCAGAACCGCAAGTCCCTGGAGCGCTACCAAGGATGGATAGGAAAAACCGTCACGGTGCTGGTGGAAGGGCCTTCCAAACGGAACCCGGAAGAACTCTGCGGCCGCGCTTCCAACAACATGATGTGCGTTTTCCCCGCCAACGGTTATAAGCCAGGAGACTATGCCCACGTGGAGGTTACGGGATGCACATCGGCCACCCTCATTGGAAAGGTAGTCTGACTCCCTTGGTACGAAAACTGCAATACTCCGGAAAAAAAACTGTATCTTTGTAGATGAAATGAAAACGCTCCGCAACATATTGCTGGTTTTTGCTGTGGCATTCCTTGCCAGCAGCTGCGCCATTACCCGCATCAAGGATATCGCCCTGGTGTCCACCGGCGTAAAGTATGTCGTCCCCACTTCCACCCGTTCCATGGACGCCATGCTGCTGCTGGAAGTGGACAATCCCTCCCTCAGCTTCAATGTGTCGGACGTTACGGGTACCCTCCGTCACGGAGACCGGCAGCTGGCCCACTTCGTTTCCGGCCAGACGGGCATCCAGGGAAAGTCCCACCAGGTTTATGAACTGCCCTGCACCATTACCCTGGCCGACGGAGTCTCGCTGCTGGACGTGCTGGTATACGCGTCCCGGCGCAATGCCCTGCAAGGGCTCAAAATGGATATAAACCTCAGGGCCACCCTCAAGAACGGCCTGCACAAGGTGCTGGAATACCCGGATATAGACCTTTCCCAATTCTCCAGATAGCATGAAAAGAATTCTCCTTATACTCAGTTTCCTGATGCTGGCCGCGGCCGCCCTGCGTGCGCAGGACACCACCGCCGTGCAGCTGGTGGACTCCACCTATGTGGGCCGGGACATCATGTCCGTCATCGGCCCGGGTGCCAAAGTGAACCAATCCAATCCCGTAAGGCAGGCCCTCCAGAAGTATGTGGCCTCCAATGCGGAAAAGACCATCACGGGATACCGCATCCGTGTGTTTTACAACAACGAGCCTTCGGCCCGTTCCCGTTCGGAAAGTATTGAGGCAACGCTCAAGAACCAGTATCCCGGCATCGGCGTATACCGCAGTTTCGAAAGCCCCAATTACAAGGTAACCGTGGGAGACTTCCGTTCCAAGGACGAGGCCCTGGGCATCTACAATGCCCTCAAGGGTACCTATCCCACCGCCTACATCATAAAGGAGACCATCAACTATCCCAGATAAACCATGGCCACCATCAAACAGGGACTTGAACAGAAGCTGCAGCAGAAGCTTTCACCGCTCCAGATCCAGACCATCAAGCTGATCGAGATGCCGGTGCAGGCCCTGGAACAGCATGTGCGGGAGGTACTCAACGACAACCCTGTCATTGATGACACGCCCCAGGGCGGCGGAGACGACGACCAGCCCCGCGACGTTTCCATCTCGGAGGTGGAAGAGCACGAGCAGAGCGGCGGTTCCCTGGAAGAGAACTATGGTTCCCACGACGATGACATTCCCTCCTACAACCTCCACGTGAACAACTGGGGGAAGGACGAGCGTCCGGAATACAACACCTTCTCCGTGAAGCAGAGCTTTACCCAGAGCCTGCTGGAACAACTTGGTTACCGGAACCTTACGGAACATCAGCGGACGGTGGCCACCTTCATCATCGGCTCGCTGGACGACGACGGCTATCTGCGGCGGGATATCGAATCGCTGGTGGACGACCTGGCCTTCCGCGCGGGCGTGGAATCATCGGCCGATGAGGTGGAACGGCTCCTGAAGATTATCCAGGAATTCGAACCCTCCGGCGTGGGCGCCCGGGACCTGCAGGAATGCCTGCTGCTCCAGCTGGAAGACAAAAAGCGCACACCCTCCGTGGAAAACGCCATCCGGGTGGTGCAGGAGCAGTTCGATTCGTTCAAGAACCGGCATTTCCAGAAGATTATGACCAAGCTGCACCTCTCGGAAGAGGAGATGAAGGGTGTGCTGGACGAAATCCGCCGGCTCAATCCCTCCCCCGGCGGCCAGATAGACGATTCCTACAACGACCAGGCCCAGCAGGTGGTGCCGGACTTCCGCCTGGACTATGAGAACGGACAGCTCATCCTGTCCATGCCGCGCTTCAGCATCCCGGAGCTCCGCATCAACCGGAAGTACTCGGAAATCATGGAGACCGGACGCGTCTCCCAGTCCAAGGCCGACAGGGAAGCCGCCAGCTTCGTAAAGCAGAAGATAGATTCGGCCAAGTGGTTCATCGAGGCCCTCCGTCAGCGGCAGAATACGCTTTCCAGCACCATGCAGGCCATTATCGACTACCAGCACGACTATTTTGTGGACGGGGACGAAAGCTCGCTTAGGCCCATGGTCCTGAAGGACATCGCGGAAAGGACGGGCTTCGATATTAGCACCATTTCCCGGGTGGTCAACAGCAAGTGGATAGAAACCCATTTCGGCATTTTCCCGCTCAAATATTTCTTCTCCGAAGGCCTGGAAAACAAGGAAGGAGAGGAAGTGAGTACCCGCGAGATCAAGAAGGCCCTCCGCGAGATGGTGGACGGCGAAGACAAGCACAATCCCCTCACGGACGACGAGCTGGTGGACGGCCTGGCAGCCAAGGGCTACAAGGTGGCCCGCCGCACCATTGCCAAGTACAGGGCCCTGCTGGACATCCCCAAAGCCCGGCTACGCCGAGAGTTATAACGCAGCCCCCAAGCCATGCAGGTGCACCTTCCGGTGCGCCTTTTTTTGTGTGTTAAAAACTTTGTGGAAAATTTTGGAAAAAAATGTAATAAAATGGAAAACTTTCCCTATCTTTGCAAACAAGCGTGCAAGTAGTATTCAAGTAACACAAAGACAATGGTCAGATTCTTCGGCAAAGCCACCGGTAAGGTAGATGACAAGGGACGCGTAGTGCTCCCGGCCATCTTCCGTGACGCCATGGTGCGCGGCGGCAGCGAGGAGATGACCTTGATCATCAAAAAGAATGTCCAGCAGCGTTGCCTGGACGTGTTTGCCTACGAGGAGTGGGTGAACCGCAGCGACAAAGTGCTGGAAGGGATTGACCCCGAACTGAATACGGAAGACGCCGATTTTTGGACCAAGTACAACGACGGCGTTTTCACCCTGGTCCCGGACGGAAAGCTGGGCCGCTTGAACATCCCGTCAGAGCTGCTTGAAAGTGCAGGTATTACCAAAGAGGTAGTATTTGGCGGTGTGGGTTACAAGCTCCAGATCTGGGACCCGGAGGCCATGAAGGAAGAACTTCTCTCCGACAAACAGTTCAAAGAAACCGCCTCGAGACTATCCGCCAAAAAATAGGGAGGGTCTCGAAATGTCTGAATATCATATCCCTGTGATGTTAGCGGAAAGTATTTCCGCCCTTGTCACGAATCCCGACGGAACATACGCCGATGCCACTTTCGGAGGCGGTGGTCACACCGCCGAACTACTTTCACGCTTAAATGACGGCGGGAAGGTCATCGCCTTCGATCGTGACTTCGAAGCCATAGCCAATGCCCCGGAAGATCCCAGGCTCACCCTGGTGCACAACAACTTCCGCTTCATTGAAAACTACGCGGAGCAGTTGAAACGAGAGACAGGGTCTGTATCCCTGCCCTCCGCAAATAAAAAGGCCGATGCGCCGTCAGATGTCACAGGCCCTGCCGTATTCGACGGTATCCTGGCCGATCTGGGCGTCTCCAGCCACCAGTTCGACACCGCGGAGCGGGGCTTCAGCTTCCGCTTTGAAGATGCGCCGCTGGACATGCGGATGAACCAGGAAGCGAAGCTGACGGCCCAGGAAGTGGTGAACACCTACTCCGAAGAGGACCTGGAGCACATCCTGCGGCTGTACGGAGAGGTGGACGGAGCCCGGAACGCCGCCCGGCTCATCATCCAGGCCAGGCCCCTGGCCACTACCGGCGACCTGGACCGGGCCCTGGAGCGCATCCTTCCCAAGGGAGCGGAGCACAAGGTGCTGGCCAAGGTGTACCAGGCGCTGCGGATAGAAGTGAACCAGGAGATGCGTTCCCTGGAGAAGTTCCTGGACGGGGCCGCACGTTCGCTGAAGGAAGGCGGCCGGCTGGTGGTGATCACCTACCACAGCCTGGAAGACCGCATGGTGAAGAACTTTATCAAGACGGGGAACGTGGACGGCATCCAGGAAAAGGACCTGTATGGCCGATGCAACTCGCCGCTGGAAGCGGTGAACCGCAAGCCCATCGTCCCGTCGGAAGAAGAGATTTCCGGTAACACCCGCGCCCGCAGCGCGAAGCTCCGGATAGCGGAAAGGAGGGCCGCCCTATGACCGCCCACACCATCTGGACCGCCATCAAGAACTCACTGAAGGCCATCCGCAACGGGGAATTCCTGCTGCGGGTCCGGGCCGACAAACTATATATGCACATCCTGTATCTGTTCCTGCTGATGTGGCTTACCATCATGCTGAGCCTGCAGGTGGACAAGACCCTCACCAAGGCCGGCGCCAACAAGGCCGCCATCGAGGAACTCAAGATACACCACGCCGAACGGGAGGCCGCCCTGGTGAAGCTGCGGAGTGCATCCGGCATGGAAGAGAGACTGGAAAGAATGGGTTCGAAGGTTAGCTCCCCGGAGCAGCCGGCCACCCTTATCAAGAAACGATGAAGAAGGAGAACGAAATACAGGACACCATAGAAAACCGCGACAGGATCCACGTGGTCATGTTCTTCGTATCCATCGTGGTACTGGTGCTGTCGGTCTTCATCCTGGCCCGGATTATCCATATCCAGGCCAGCTACAACGTGGATCCCAAGGTGGTGAACCTGTTCCGTCCCCTGTCCCAGCGCCATGTGGATGAGCCCGTGCGCGGCCGTATCCTCTCCACCGACGGACGTCCCTTCGCCATATCGGCCCCCCTGTACGATATCTATATGGACTGCACCATCCGCAAGCGGGAGTTCGAGGAGAAAGGAGATGCCGAAGCGGAGCAGACCTGGCGGGAAAAGGCGCGGGAGCTTTGCAGCGCCCTCAGCCGCGAGTTCGGCGACAAATCGGCCGATCAGTATTACAGCGCCATTATCCAGGGCCGCGAGAAAGGGTCCAAGTACCTGTCCATCAAGAAGAATATCGACCTTAACACCCTCCGCCGGGTGCAGGGATTCCCCCTGTTCCAGGAGGGCGGCTACAGGGGCGGCATCATCGTGGAATCCCACGAAGAGCGCATCTATCCCTACGACTCGCTGGCGCGACGGGTTATCGGCTACGTGAAAGATACCCTCCGTAAGGGCCTTGAGGCCAATTTCGACTATGAACTGCATGGCAAGGCCGGCTACGAGTGGCGCAGGGTGACGGACGACAATTCCTGGATCCGGGACCTGGATTCCACCGTGGTGCTCGCCCAGGACGGCAACGACATCCGCACCACCCTCAACGTAGACTTCCAGGATATTGCCGACAGGGCCCTCCGCAAGCAGATTAACGAGAACGACGGCATCCGCGCCGGCATCGTGATCATCATGGAAGCCCAGACGGGTGCCGTGCGGGCCATGGTGAACCTCTCCCGCGGTGCCACGCCGCAGACCACCCTCTGGGAGCGGGAGAACCTCTGCCTCACGGAAGTGGGCGAACAAGGCTCCGTAATGAAGACCGTCACCCTGCTCTCAGTGGTGGAAGACGGATATGTAAAGAATCTGGAACAGACCCTGCCCACCAACAACGGCTTCGTGCCCGGCGGCTACAAGCAGGACGTGCACATCCTGGACTACCAGCGGGAGACGGGCCGGAGGGATATCACCGTCATGCACGGCTTCGAGATTTCCTCCAATTACGTATTCACCTGGCTGGCAGAGAATTACTACGGCAGCCGGCCGCAGGAACTCTTCGACCACATCTATTCCTACCGTCTGGGCGAGGCTTTCGACTTTGACATCAGCGGCCTGGGCACCCCGGTGGTGAATCGGCCCGGAACGGCCGGCTGGAGCAAGACCACCCTGGGCACCACGGCCTATGGCTACGGTATCAGTGTTACTCCGCTGCATGTGGCCACTTTCTACAACGGCATAGCCAACAAGGGCCGCATGATGAAGCCCTACCTGGTGGAAAGCGTGGAGAAGGACGGACGCGTAATCAAGCGTTACGAACCTTCCGTGCTCAACAACATCTGCTCCCGCAATACGGCCGATACCGTAACACGTGCGCTGCGCTCCGTGGTTATGGACGGTACCGCCACCCGCCTGAAGGGCGCCAAGCTCTCAGTGGCCGGCAAGACCGGTACGGCGCAGGTGGTCCTCACTCCGCAGGAGCGCGCCGGCAGCACGGACCCGTATCACGACCCTTGGGGCCGCAAGAAGAACCAGGGCACCTTCGTGGGCTTCTTCCCGGCCGATAACCCCAAATACACCATCCTGTGCACCGTGTATTCCTACCTCTCCGGACAAAGCTTCTACGGCGGCACCCTGCCGGCCCTGGCGGTCCGCGAGATTGTGGACAAGATCTACGCCCTGGACCCGGAATGGGAGAAGGAACTGCATCGCACGGGAAGCGTGCCAGTAATGAAAAAAGAGGAGAAAGAGCCATGAACTATAAAGACTTCACCCTCATTACAGCCGACTCCAGGAAAGTGACTCCCGGAGCACTGTTCGTAGCCGTAAGGGGCTACGCCAGCGACGGCCACAACTACATAGCCGACGCCATCGCCAAAGGTGCCACGGGAATTATCTGTGAAGAAATACCCGAAGGGGTACAGGTGTTTTCGTCCACTAAAACGAAGACTGATGTTCCCGAAGGGGCACAGGTGTTTTCGTACACTAAAAAGAAGACTGATGTTCCCGAAAGGGCACAGGTGTTTTCGTCCACTAAAAAGAAGGCCGATGTTCCCGAAAACACCTGTGCCCTTTCGGGAGAGTCTGCCAGGAATGTGCAGTTTGAGGTTGTGGAGAACAGCCGGAAGGCGCTGGCGCTGGCGGCGGACGAGTTCTACGGGCATCCTTCCCGCAAGCTTACGCTGGTGGGGATTACCGGAACCAACGGGAAAACTACCACCGTTACGCTGCTGTACAATTTGTTCCGGAGCATGGGGTATGCCTGCGGACTGCTTTCCACCATTGCCAATTACGTGAACGGCAGGCGGCTGGAGACGGAGAACACCACGGCCGATCCTGTTACCATCAACAGCCTCCTGGCCCAGATGGTGGACGCCGGCTGCGAGTATTGCTTCATGGAGGTGAGTTCCATCGGCGTGGAGCAGGACCGCGTTACGGGCCTGAACTTCCGCATGGGCATCTTCTCCAACCTTACGCACGACCATCTGGACTACCACAAGACCTTTGCAGAATACCTCCGCTGCAAGAAGCTCTTCTTTGATAAGCTGCCCAAAGAGGCCATCGCCCTCATCAATGCCGACGACCGCAACGGAGCCGTGATGGTGCAGAATACCAGGGCGCAGGTGGTCACCTATTCCGTGAAGGGACTGGCCGACCATACCGCCCGTATCCTGGAGCAGAGTTTCGAGGGCATGCAGCTTAAGATAGACGGCATAGAGACCTGGGTGCGGCTCATCGGCGAGCACAACGCTTATAATCTCCTGGCCATCTACTCCACGGCCGTGTGCCTGGGAATGGATGCCAACGAGACGCTGGTGGCCCTGTCCCGGCTGGAATCGGCCCCGGGACGGCTGGAGAACCTGCAGGGCCCCAAGAATCTAAGCGTAGTTATCGACTACGCCCACACGCCGGATGCGCTGGAGAACGTGCTGGGCACGCTTCGGGCCATTGCGCCGGAACGGCAGCTCATCTGCCTGTTCGGCTGCGGCGGAGACCGGGACAAGACCAAGCGCCCGGAAATGGCCCAGGTGGCCGAACGCCTGGCCGACCGGCTGGTAATCACCTCCGACAATCCCCGTACCGAGGAGCCGGAAGCCATCATAGACGATATCCGGAAGGGTCTGAGCCCCTCCGCCGCCGGGAAGACGCTGGTGATCACGGACCGCCGGGAAGCCATCCGCACGGCCATCCTCACGGCTGCGGAAGGCGCAACCATCCTGGTGGCCGGGAAGGGACACGAGACTTACCAGATCGTGGGCCACCAGAAGCATCCCTTCGACGAAAAACAAATTGTGAACGAAACCTTCAACCTGCTTAAGAAATGATCTACCATCTGTTCCAATATCTGGAGAGCCTCGGGATTGATTTCCCCGGTATCGGCCTGATGCATTATCTGAGCTTCCGGGCCATCCTGGCAGCCGTGACCGCGGTCCTTACCGCCCTCATGGCGGGCAAGCGTATCATCCGCTGGCTGCAGGGCAGGCAGATTGGAGAAACCGTGCGGGACCTGGGCCTGGCCGACCAGATCCAGAAGAAAGGAACCCCCACCATGGGCGGCATCATCATCATCCTGTCCATCATGACGGGCGTGCTGCTGTTCTGCGACCTCACCAATATCTATGTGCTTCTCCTGGTCGTGAGCACGCTCTGGTGCGGCGCCCTGGGCTTCACGGACGACTATATCAAGGTCTTCAAACATCGCAAGGAAGGCATGAGCGAGAAGGCCAAGCTGGTGGGCCAGGTGGCGCTGGGCTTTGTCATCGGCCTCACCGTATGGATGAGCCCGGACATTGTGGTGCGGGAAAAAGTAGAGGTTAAAGAGAGTATCGAGCGCACGCTGGAGACCGAGACCACCGTTACCAGCGGCCGATATGTGCAGGAAGACGTGGTGAAGAGTACCAAGACCACCATCCCCTTCGTGAAGAACCATGAGTTCGACTACCGCTGGCTGTCGCCGGTGAAGGGCGCTTGGGGCTGGTATGCCAAGTGGGCCATTTACGTGCTTATGATCGTGCTGGTGATTACCGCCTGCTCCAACGGCACCAACCTCACCGACGGCCTGGACGGCCTGGCGGCGGGGACATCGGCCATAGTGGGCGTGGTACTGGGCGTCCTGGCCTGGCTGGGAGGCAACCTCATCGACTCCAATTACCTGAATATCATGTATATACCGGGGTCCGGCGAGATTGCCATCTTCATGAGTGCCTTTGTGGGGGCCCTGATCGGCTTCCTGTGGTACAACTCCTTCCCGGCCCAGGTATTCATGGGAGATACGGGAAGCCTTACCATAGGCGGAGTCATCGGCGTGAGCGCCGTGCTCATGCGAAAGGAGCTGCTGCTGCCCCTGCTGTGCGGCATCTTCTTCGTGGAAAGCCTCTCCGTGCTGCTTCAACGCAGCTACTTCAAGGTCACGCGGAAGAAAACCGGCGTGGGACACCGCATCTGGAGCATGACTCCGCTCCACCACCATTATCAGGACAAGAAGGCTCCGGAAGGTCCGGTGATCTTCCCCAAGCCCGTCCCCGCCCAGCATGAAGCAAAGATTACGGTCCGCTTCTGGATCGTGGGAATTATATTGGCTGTCAGTACGTTAGCATTGTTAAAGATTAGATAATAAAGAGGTTAGTATAAATATATGGCAAGAGTAGTAGTATTAGGAGGAGCCGAGAGCGGTGTAGGAGCCGCGGTCCTGGCAAAAGTGAAAGGGTTCGATGTGTTCCTCAGTGACAAGGGACAGATCAAGGAGAGCTATGCCCAGACGCTCCGGAAGTGGGAAATCCCCTTCGAGGAGGGTCAGCACACGGAAGAGTTGATCCTGAATGCCGATGAGGTGGTGAAGAGTCCCGGTATCCCGGGCACCGTTC
Source organism: Bacteroidales bacterium (assembly GCA_016285175.1). Classification (GTDB taxonomy): domain Bacteria; phylum Bacteroidota; class Bacteroidia; order Bacteroidales; family UBA932; genus Cryptobacteroides. The sequence continues at coordinate 2,574 of JAEEQF010000042.1, read as the reverse complement.
CCATGGTGCGCAAGATCCGCGAGAAAGGCATCCGCGTGGTGAGCGAGATAGAATTCGCCAGCCGATACGATTCGGCCAAGAAGATCTGCATCACCGGATCCAACGGAAAGACCACCACCACCAGCCTCATCTATTACCTGCTGCAGAACGCCGGGCTCAACGTGGGCCTGGGCGGGAACATCGGCCAGAGCTACGCCTATCAGGTGGCTACCGAGCATTTTGACTATTATGTCTTGGAAATCAGCAGTTTCCAACTGGACGACATCTACGACTTCCGTCCGGACATCGCCATCATCACCAACATTACCCCGGACCACCTGGACCGTTACGACCACAAGATGGAGAACTACGTGGCCGCCAAGTTCAACATTACCCGGAACCTGCGCCCGGACGACTGCTTTATCTTTGACTCCGACGACGACATCACCGTGGGGCACCTTTCCAACATTGTGCTCCGCTGCAAGATGCTCCCCTTCTCCCAGGAGAAGGAAGTGGAGCAGGGCGCCTTTGTCCGCGACAATAAGATTGTGCTCCGGTACGAGAAGGAGGAGACGGACCTCTTCCTGGAAGAGCTGGCCCTGGGCGGCAAGCACAACATCTACAACTCCATGGCAGCGGCCCTGGCGGCCAAGGTAACGGGCATTGACAATGCTGTAATCCGCAATTCCCTGGCCACCTTCCAGCCCATCGAACACCGCCTGGAGCCTGTCCTCAGCATCAAGGACGTGCTTTATATCAATGACTCCAAGGCCACCAACGTGGACAGCGCCTGGTATGCCCTGGAGTGCCAGAAACGCCCGGTGGTGTGGATAGTGGGCGGTACGGACAAGGGCAACGACTACAGCGTCCTCAACGACTTGGTACGGGAAAAGGTGAAAGCCATCGTGTGCCTGGGTGTGGACAACAGCAAGATCCACGCGGCCTTCGGTTCCATGGTGGAGAAGATGGAGGATGCCCTGAGTGCCGAAGAGGCCGTCCAGAAGGCCTCCAGACTGGCTGCCGAAGGAGACGTGGTGCTCCTGAGCCCCTGCTGCGCCAGCTTTGACCTGTTCAAGAATTATGAAGACCGCGGCGAGCAGTTCAAGGCCGCCGTCCGGAACCTGTAAACGCCTATGGAAGAAGAGAAGGCCAAAACCAGCACCCTGGGTTCCCTCTGGAACCTGTTGGACCGCTTCAGCGGGGACAAGGTGATCTTCCTGATCGCCCTGTTCCTCATGCTCATCTCCGTGATCTCCGTGTTCAGTTCCACGCCGCTCCTGGCGCGGGAACTGGGCAGCGACCGCATGAGCATCATGGTAGACCAGCTGAAGGCGGTGGCGGTGGGCTTCGGTATCATCTTCCTCTTCTACTATTTGGGCAAGCCGGAATGGTACCGCAAAATGTCCATGCTGGGCTTTGCCGTCAGCTTTGCCATCCTGGTCATCCTGGTTTTCAACCTGAACCTGGGCCTGGTGAGGGCCGCTTCCATCAACGGGGCGCGGCGCATCCTCTCCGTCGCCGGCAAGCAGATCCACGTTTACGAGTTCGTGAAGCTGTTCATGATCATGTACCTGGGCTGGGCGCTGGATGCCTACAAGAACCACAACTTCCGCTGGGCCAACCTGCTCTCCGAAAAAATCCCGCGCCTGGCCTTCCTGGGCCGCGATTTCTGGCAGAAGTTCCTGTATATCTACTGTCCCCTGCTGCTGGTGACGCTCATGGTGAGCACGGGGTCCAACTCATCGGCCCTGTTCATCGGCGGTATCATGATCCTGATGGTGCTGGTGGGCGGCCTGGACTTCAAGGATGTGGCCATAGTGTTTGCCGTACTGGCCGTTGCCTTCGGCTGCATGTTCGGGGCCTACAAGCTGGGCATCCTCAAAGATACGCGTCTGGGCACCCTGGTGTCCCGTATCACCAACGACGACGACGCCACCATGGAGGTGCTCCTCACCTCTCCGCGCGGTTCCAGACAGTGGAACGACGCCAGGGACGAACTCAAGCAGCCCGTGGGAGCCCTCCTGGCTATCAAGGAAGGGGGTCCGCTGGGCAAGGGTATCGGCAACAGCACGCAGAAATATGCCGTTCCCGTGATATTCGGGGACTATATGTTCAGCTTCATAATAGAGGAAACCGGCATCTGGGGGGCCGCCCTCATCATCCTCCTCTATTTCAGTCTCCTGGCCCGGGGAACCCTGGTGGCCAAGGAGTGCGACAAATACTACGACAAGATGATAGTGACGGGACTCATCCTCCTGGTGACGGGACAGGCCTTCATGCACATGGCGGTGAACGTACACCTGCCGCTGGTGCCCCAGACCGGACAGACCCTGCCGCTGGTGAGCCACGGAACCAATGCGCTGCTGGTATTCAGCATCGTGTTTGGCATCCTGCTTTCCATCTCCAAGGACGCCCGGGAGAACATGGCCCGGCGGGAGGCCGAGGCGGCTCCCATCATCGAACACGAAGATAATTGGACCCAAGATACTACTGCATAATGGATTATAAACCTATCAGAGCCATCATCAGCGGAGGCGGCACGGGAGGCCACATCTTCCCGGCCGTATCCATCGGCCACAAACTCATGGAGCTGAA
>JAEEQF010000163.1 GCA_016285175.1 Bacteroidales bacterium | reverse complement strand
CCTCCCGTAGGAGTCTGGACCGTGTCTCAGTTCCAATGTGGGGGACCTTCCTCTCAGAACCCCTAACCATCGTCGCCTTGGTGGGCCGTTACCCCGCCAACTAGCTAATGGTACGCGAGCCAATCCGTGGACGATAAATCTTTCAAACAAAGATCATGCGGTCTCTGTTGTTACGGGGTATTACGCATCGTTTCCAATGACTATCCCCCTCCCACGGGCATGTTGCTCACGCGTTACTCACCCTTTCGCCGGTCGCCGACAGAGTATTGCTACTCCTCGCTGCCCCTCGACTTGCATGTGTTAAGCCTGCCGCTAGCGTTCATCCTGAGCCAGGATCAAACTCTTCATTGTATATTCTTTATAATTCTTAGCTTGTTCCTGACGCTGTTTCCTAAAGAAACTGACGCTCGTTTAAAGTTTGAAAAGTGTTACACTTTTCCGGTACTTGCTTGTACTTTTAGTCTTTCAATATTGTCAATGAGCCGTAAAAAATCCCGTTCTATTCAAACGGGACTGCAAAGGTAGCAACTTTTTCCGAACCCACAAATTTTTTCTCATAAATTTTGCAATTTTTTGTGTAACTTTGGAAAAACGAATCCATACCCTATGAAACATCCTTCCATCCTTGCAGCACTGGCCCTCCTGGCAGCGCTCTCCTGCAGCAAAGGCACGCCGCAGCCCTTCCAAGTGATTCCCATGCCCAACGAGGTAACCATCGCCAAAGGCGTATTCCCGGTAAAGGGTGCAGCCCTCCAGGTGGACCAGGCGCTGGACGCCCCGTCGCAGGCGGCCATATCGGCCTTTGTCCAGGCGCTGGAAACGGCCACCGGGAAAGCATTGAAGGAGGGTGAAGGCGGTTTCAGCTTCCATTTGAATCCGGACCTGGAGGCGGAGGAATACTTCATCCGGATAGACAAGAAGGGCGTGGCGGTGGAAGCATCGGCCCTTAACGGCTTCCTCTACGCGTGCGAAACCTTAAAGCAGATGCTGCCGGTAGAGATTTACGGCAGCCGGAAGGCAAAGGCCGATTGGGTACTCCCCCGCGCCACCATCCATGACAAGCCGCGCTTTGCCTACCGGGGCATGCACTTGGATTCCAGCCGGCACTTCTGGTCCCTCGACGAGGTCAAACGCTATATTGACGTAATGGCCACCTACAAGCTTAACCGCCTGCACTGGCACCTAACGGACGACCAGGGCTGGCGCATGCAGATCAAGCGCTACCCCCGGCTCACGGAAGTGGGTGCCTGGCGCGCCGGAACCGTGGTGGGCAAGGACTGGGGCCGGACCGACGGCATCCTCTACGGCGGCTTCTACACGCAGGACCAGCTGCGTGAAGTGGTGGAATACGCCGCCGCCAGGGGCATCACAATCATCCCGGAAATTGACCTTCCGGGGCACATGGTGGCGGCGCTGGCCTCCTATCCGGAACTGGGCTGCACCGGCGGACCCTACAAAGTATGGGAGCGCTGGGGAGTGGCCAAGGACATCCTCTGCGCCGGCAACGAAGAAGTGTTCACCTTCCTGGAGAACGTGCTGTACGAGGTAATGCAGGTATTCCCGTCGGAATACATCCACATCGGCGGGGATGAATGCTTCAACGGCGACGCGGAGCCGGAAAGGCCGGACCCGTGGGATATCTGCCCCAAATGCGCCCGCAGGATGGCCCAGCTGGGTATCCGCCGGGGCCCTGGCGCCAAGCACGAACTGCAGAACTATGTAACCTCGCGCATCCAGAAGTATCTCTCCGATAACGGGCGCAGGATCATCGGCTGGGACGAGATCCTGGAGGGCAATCTGCAACCTGGGGCCACGGTAATGTCCTGGCGCGGAACGGAAGGCGGCATCCAGGCGGCGGCCCGGGGCTTCGACGCCATCTTCACCCCCACCGGGTACTTCTATTTCGACTATTACCAGGGCCGGGAGCGCGACAAGGAACCCTTCGGCATCGGCGGGTACGTACCGCTGGAGAAGGTGTACAGTTATGAGCCCCTGCAGGGCATTCCTCCCAGGGACCAGCAGCACATCCTGGGCGTCCAGGCCAACCTGTGGACGGAATACATCTCCATGCCGGAGCATCTGGAATATATGCTGCTGCCGCGCATGTGCGCCCTTAGCGAAGTCCAGTGGTGCAATGCCGACAACAAGGACTACGAGCGCTTCAACGCCTCGCTGGACCATACCTTCGGCATCCTGGACAAGAAGGGCGTGAACTACTCGCTGGACTGCCGCGGCCTGGTGGGACTGGAGCGCAAGCCCGCCCGCAGCGCCGCAGACCTGGAGGCCTATCTGGAAGCCAATCCCGTAAATTGGTGACGCTAAGCCACTTACGGTTTTCTCCCTGTGATTCCAGACACAGGGAGAAATATGTAATGCATTGATTATCAGTACAGGAGCAAACCCAGGACGGCGCCCGCCAGGATGATATAGATGGGATTCACCTTTCCCCAGTAGCCGGCCACGAAGGCGCCGCCCAGCAGCACCCAGCTTTTCCAGTCCGGAAAGTTCTCGGAGACCACTTGGACATCGGGCGAACAGCCCGTCCAGGTGGTTTTGACAATCAGTATGACCGCCGCCGCGCCAATCAGGCCCACCACCGCCGGTTTGAGCCAGGCCATGGTGCCGGCATAGAGCCTGCTGCGGCGGAATTTCATATAGAAGCGCACGATGAGCAGCATGATGATGAACGAGGGCAGCATCAGCGCCAGGGTGGCCGTGGCCGATCCGCAGATGCCCAGGAGGTGGCTTCCCGTAGCGTTGAAAAGCACGTCGTAGCCCACATACGTAGCGCTGTTGATGCCGATGGGCCCCGGCGTCATCTGGGAAACCGCCACAATGTCCGTAAACGTGCCCTCCGATATCCAGGGATGCTCCACCACTACCTGGTTCTGGATTAGCGACAGCATGGCATAGCCTCCACCGATGGTAAACGCCCCAATCACAAAGAACGTCCACGCCAACTGCAATATGAGGTACAACGTTGTCATTCTGAACGCAGCGAAGAATCTTTCTTCATCCTAAAGTAGGTGACGCTGAATCCCAGCACCAGCACGCACAGGATAATATAGATGGGCGAAACGTTGAGGAAGGCCACCAGCAGAAGCGAAGCCACGGCCAGGAGCCAGGTCCACCAGCTCTTGCAGGACTTCCGGGCCATGTTGATCATGGGCACGGCAATAAGGGAAATGACCACCGGGCGGATGCCCTTGAAAGCCTTTTCCACCCAGGGGTTGTCCTTGAACGCGGTGAAGAAGATGGCGATGGCCAGGATAATGCAGAAGGAAGGCAGGATGCTGCCCAGGGTGGCGGCGATACTGCCTTTAACGCCCCGGAGCCTGTGCCCCGCGAAGATGGAAATATTCACCGC
>JAEEQF010000041.1 GCA_016285175.1 Bacteroidales bacterium | reverse complement strand
AAGCGGTTTCAAAGGAGCCTTCCATGGTTTGCGGCAGGGACATGGTGGGACGGGTGTAACCGGTGGAATTCTCCAGCGGAGCGGCCTCTTCCGAGATATTGCCGTTGGTAAACACCACAATCATGGGTTTGGCTTCTCCGCGGGCGATGAGGTTGTCCAGAATCTGGGTGGCGCGGCCCTGGGTAACCCAGGCATCCTCGTCACCGCCGATACCGTGCAGCACGAAGAGCACCGGATACTTGGTCTTGGACTTTTCATAACCGGCTGGGGTATAGACCGTTAGGCGGCGGTCGAAACCGGCCTTGTCCGAATGGTACCAGACCTTGGAAACGGTGCCGTGCGGCACCTTATGGATGGCGTACAGATCGCTTCTGGCACCGGCCTTGGGAACCAGCAGCACGCTGGTGAGGCTGGCCACATCCCGGTTCACGAACATGTTGTTGGGATCTATGACCGGGGTTCCGTCCACACGGAAAGTGTAGGTGTACATTTCCGGCTCCACCACGAAAGGCGTGGTGTATTCCCACACACCGCCCTGGCGCTCCTGGAGGTCTGCCACACCGGGAGAGTCGAAAGCCATCTTCTGGCCGTTCATCTCGAACTCCGTATGCTGGGTGGGAAGGAAATCTCCGGTAACCTGCACCTTGATGGCCTTGGGGGCCTGGAAACGGAAAGTGACGGTGCCGTCCGGATTGATGACGGGAGATTCCACGGAAGGACCTCCGAAAAGGGCCTGCTGGCCGAAGGCGCTTACACCCAGGAGCAGGGAAATGGCAATTAGTATGGATCTTTTCATAGCTGTGGTTTTCTATAACGCAAATTTACACTAAAAATCTTGATTTTTATTCCGCCCACAGAATTATTTTCGTAAATTTGAACAGTCTTTTACAACCAAAAACATGTCCAAACAACAGCAAGCCATCTATGATGCCCGTTCTCTTGGAATGGGCAAAATGCTCACCCTTGGCCTCCAGCACATGTTCGCCATGTTCGGAGCCACGGTGCTGGTCCCGGTCATCACCGGCCTCTCCATGAGCGCCACCCTGCTATTTGCAGGCCTGGGCACCCTCCTTTTCCACCTCCTTACCAAGATGAAGGTACCGGCATTCCTGGGTTCGTCCTTTGCTTTCCTGGGCGGCTATGCAGCTGTTGTCTCCATGGGAGAAGCCCAGGGGCTCAGCCTTACGGAATCACTTCCCTATGCCTGCATCGGAGTATTCTCGGCAGGCATCATTTATTTCGTGCTGGCGGGACTCTTTGCGGCGTTTGGCGCCAAGCGGGTGATGCGGTATTTCCCGCCCATCGTCACGGGGCCCATCATCATCGCCATCGGCCTTACCCTTTCCGGATCGGCCATCGAGAACTGCAACCACAACTGGTGGATTGCCCTGCTGGCCATTTTCATTATCATCGTGTGCAACGTCTGGGGCAGGAAGATGATCAAGATCATCCCCATCCTGCTGGGCGTGCTGGGTTCCTATATCGTGGCTGCCTGCTTCGGCCTGTGCGATTTCTCGGCCGTGAAAGAGGCTGCCTGGGTGGGCGTTCCCTTCCAATGGGAAAATACGGCCTTCCATGTGTTCAGTAATCCCAACTGGGGCCTCATAGCCAGCGCCATCATCGCCATCGTCCCCATCTCCATCGCCACCATGATGGAACATATCGGCGACATGTGCGCCATCTCCTCCACCACGGGAATCAACTATCTGGAGGATCCCGGTCTGCACCACACCCTCATGGGAGACGGTCTGGCCACCATGATCGCTTCCCTGTTCGGAGCACCCGCCAATACTACTTACGGTGAAAACACCGGCGTGCTCAATATCACCAGGGTCTACGATCCCCGCGTGATCCGGATCGCCGCCCTGTTTGCCATAATTCTAAGCTTCTGCCCCAAGTTCAGCGCCCTCATCGCCTGCATGCCGGCGGCCACCATCGGCGGCGTATCCCTGGTGCTTTACGGTATGATCTCCGCCGTGGGCGTACGCAATATCGTGGAGAACCGCGTGGACTTCACCAAGAGCCGCAACGTCATTGTGATGGCCCTCATCCTGGTGCTGGCCATCGGCATCAAGTATGGCGCCAACGATGCCATCTCCCTGGGATTCACCTCCCTTAGCGGCCTGGCCGTAGCTGCCCTGGTGGGCGTTATCCTCAATGCCATCCTGCCTGGCAAGGACTATGAATTCGGCAGCAATCCAGATGGTGACAAAGCCGTAAACTTTGAAATTAACCCTTCTTTAAGGAAATAACGTCATGTTAAAAAAAGTGATTCTTGTTGCTGCGGCAACGCTTGTCTCCGGCCTGGTGGCCAGGGCCCAGACCAACCTGCAGATGTTCTACGACTTTGGCAAAGACCGCCAGTTTGTCACTACCACCCTGGAAGGCTTCTACAATGACAACTGGGGCAATACCTTCTTCTTCATTGACCATGATTTTGATTTCAAGGGGAACGGTGGAGTAAAGGCTCCCGCCGGAACCTACATGGAGCTGGCCCGCTGCCTCAATTTCTGGCAGGATGTCCCTGTCCTTGGTAACTTCAGCCTGCAGGTAGAATACAACGGCGGCATTTACAAGGACTATTTCATCCAAAGCGCGCTGCTGGTGGGCGTGGACTATTTCCTGCACTCGGCCAACTTCAACAACACCTTCAACTTCAAGGTACTGTACAAGAAGATTGCCAGCACCGTACAGCAGGTTCCGCTCCAGTTCACCTTCGTCTGGGGCATGCAGGACCTCTTCGGCCTCAAGGGCCTCCGATTCAGCGGTTTTGCCGATTTCTGGTGGGAGGACCATACGCTCTTCTTCACAAAGAGCGGTGCCAACTCCAAGCTCTCCCATATTGTGTTCATCTCCGAACCCCAACTGTGGTACAACGTGGGGCAGTGGATAGGCGTGGATAACTTCAACCTGGGCGGCGAAGTGGAACTGAGCTACGATTTCGGCTCCTCGGAAGGATTCTGGATACGTCCCTGCCTGGGTGCAAAATGGGTGTTCTAATACTTTCTGACGATGAAACCTTTCTTTGAAAAACTTTTCGGCTTCGATTCGGCGAAGCACAATGTCCGCACGGAAATCCTGGCAGGTATCACCACCTTCCTCACCATGGCCTATATCCTGGCCGTGAATCCCAGCATCTTCAGCGCCCTGGACGGAATGCCCGGCGGTGCGGTATTCACCGCCACGGCCCTGGCCGCCCTCATCGGTACCCTGGTGATGGCCCTCTATGCCAAGAAACCTTTCGCCCTGGCTCCGGGTATGGGACTCAATGCCTTCTTCGTGTTTACCGTATGCCTGGGTATGGGTTACAGCTGGCAGTTCGCCCTCACGGCCGTACTCCTGGAAGGTATCCTCTTCATCATCCTCACCGTAACCAAAGTGCGTTCCTGGCTGCTGAACGCCATCCCCGGCACCCTCAAGAAGGCCATCGGAGCGGGTATCGGCCTCTTCATCGCCTTCATCGGCCTGCAGAATGCCGGCATCATCGTGAACAACGATTCCACCCTGGTGGGCCTGGGCAAACTGACGGAAGGGACCGCGCTGCTGGGGATGATCGGCCTGTTCATCACGGCCGGACTGGTAATGGCCAAAGTACGCGGCGGCATGCTCTGGGGCATCCTCATCACCTCCGTCATCGGCCTGTTCATCAAGGATCCCACAACGGGAGAAGCCATAACCAAGTTCAACGGAGTAATTGCCCTGCCGGACAGCGTGAGCCCCATCTTCTGCCAGTTCGAATGGCACCATATCCTTACCCTGGATATGCTGGTGGTGGTTTTCACCTTCCTGTTCATCGATATGTTCGACACCATGGGCACGCTCATCGGCGTACATCAGGGAGCCGGGCTGGCCGATCCCAACCGCAAGAAAGACGACATTCCGGATATGGAGAAGATGTTCCTGGCCGATTCCATCGCCACCGTTTGCGGCGCCTGCCTGGGCACTTCCACCACTACTACCTATGTGGAGAGTGCCTCGGGTGTCGGCGAAGGAGGCCGGACCGGTCTTACGGCCTTCTCGGCAGCCATCTGCTTTGCCCTGGCCCTGTTCTTCAGTCCCCTCTTCCTGGCCATCCCCGGCGCCGCGACGGCTCCCGCCCTCATCATCGTGGGCGTAATGATGATGCCTGCGGTGAAGAACATCCACTGGGACGACTATTGCAAGGCCATTCCCGCCTTCCTCACCATCATCATGATGCCGCTGGCCTACAGTATCAGCGACGGTATCCTCATCGGTGTTATCTCCTATGTACTCTGCCACGCCGTAGCCGGCAAGTTCAAGGACATATCCATTACCATGTGGATCCTGGCCGCCCTGTTTATCTGTAAGTACATATTTATCTGACAAGCAGGTACATAACGAATGAACCCTGTGTCCGGTGACACAGGGTTCATTTTCTTATTGGCTGATACTCAGCTATTTCATCTCCCACCAGCGCCAGTCAAAGCCGCCGCCGGTGAAAACGAAATACAGGTCGTGCACTCCCCGGGCCCCCTTCAGGCTGCATTTCCGGGTGGTCCAGTCCTTGCCGGGCTTGATCTCCAGCGTACCGCAGAGCGGGCCGTCGGGGCTGTCCAGGTGCACCTCTATGCCGGCGGCGGCGGCAGCCAGCACGGAAGCCGAGAACTGCCGGGCGCCCCTGGATCCGAAGTCCACGCCCTTGATGAGCAGGCTTTCCCCGGCGTCGATGTTGGTGAGCACCACGCCCCCTTCCTCGCGCGTCTTAAGGCCATAGCCCCAGGCCATGGTGGCGGCCGGGACACGGCGGTACGGGTTGAAGGGTTCAATCTGCTCCAGCACATTGTCCAGCCAGTACGGGACCTTGCGGATGGATCCGTCGGCCTCATAATACATAGGGGCGGCCGATACGCTCCGCTGCTCGGCGTGTTGGAAGGTTTCCAGGTGCATCAGGTCGTAATTGAGGCCGAAGATGTAGGACTGCCCCTTATAATCGATGATGCCAGGATGGTTGCCCCGGGTGCGCCAGGTGCGGTCCATGATGTGGCCCATGGATTTCCAGGGACCCTCCGGTGAATCGCTCATGGCATAGCCGATACCCTCCGGACAGCAGGTGGAGGCGAAGGCCAGATAGTATTTGCCGTCGTGCTTATAGAACCAGGGGCCTTCCTGGTAGTGCTCAATCTTGTATTCCAGTTTGTGGATGGGACCGGAGGTGGAAATCATGTCCTCATTGAGCTTCACCCAATAAACATTGGGATTGCCCCAGTACATATAGGCCTGTCCGTCGTCATCTATAAACACCGAAGGATCGATGTCTTCCCAATGCTCCTTCTGCCATACCAGCGGCTCTCCCAGCGGGTCCTTGAACGGGCCGAAGGGAGAATCGGCCACCAGAACGCCGATGCCATGCCCGTGGATGGGGCAGTACATATAGAACTTGCCGCCGCGCTCCACCACGCATTCCGCCCAGGCGCCGTTCTTGCCCTCGTACCAGGCAAAATCGTCCAGGGACGCCACGGCGCCGTGGTCGGTCCAGTTCACCATATCGGTGCTGGTGTACAGCAGCCAGTCGAACATCTGGAAGCCCTTGGCCCCGTCTTCGTCGTGGGTAGTATACAGATAGACCGTACCGTCATAGACCATCGGAGCCGGATCGGCCGTATATTTGGTCTGGATAATGGGCATATTGAGGTGGTTGTTGAAGACCCACCAGTCCAGGTCGAAGAGTTCCCCGTCGCCGCCGCGGAAAAGCAGGTACAGGTCATGAACACCTTTTGCACGTGCGTCCACGGGAGCCTTCACCAGCATATTCTCCCCATTCACCGGTACGGAGGCTATGGCCCTTCCGCCCAGCTCGTCCAGGAAGAAGTCTACGGTGCCGGGGTTCTTGAAATTAAGCATTTCCAGCGACACCAGCACGGCCGGCTCTTCGCCGAAGTCCACATTCCTCAGCTTGAGCCAGTCGCCGTTGTGCACGTGCGTTACCCAGTGGCGTTCGCCGGGCAGGCGGTCGGTTTTGAGGCCCCAGGATTCCGCCATGGTCTCGGCCTGTACCATCACATACGGATTCACCGTCCCAACGGGTTCCACGCCCTTTTTTGTGAAAGGGATGAAGGGGATGGAGCCATCGGCATTGAAGGAGAATTCCTCCACGCAGGTGGCCCGGTGGAAGCCGCCGCCGTTGGGCAGGGCGCCGTTGTGGTAGAACATGTAGTTGCGGCCCTTGAAGCTAACAAAACCTCCGTGGATGGTGAAACTGTTTTCGGCCTCGTCCATAATGCGTCCCCTGTAAGTCCAGGGCCCGTCGATAGTGGGAGCGGTGGAATAGGCCATATGCTCCGGCACACCGCCGGCAGGATACACCATGTAGTACAGGCCGTTCCGCTTGCTCACCCAGGGGCCTTCCTCATAACCCACCATCATCACTTCCTTTCCTCCCTGGGACCAGTCCGGCTTCATGGATTCCGGGCCGAAGCAGGCCGGGTCGTGAAAACCGGGGACCTCCTTATAGCCGTCGGCAAAGGAGACCATGTCCTCATTCAGCCTGCCGTACCAGCAGCCCTTGTTGCCCCAGAAAAGCCAGGGAGTACCGTCATCGTCGATGAAGACGGTGGGGTCGATGAAGGAAAAACCCGTTGCCAGGGGCCCTCCGATGGCATCCACGTAGGGTCCCTGCGGGTTATCGGCCACCGCCACGGCCAGGGCATCGGCCCGGGTGGCTGCCTCCGTGAGGCATACGTACCAGTACCACTTGCCGTTCCTTTCCACCGCCTGTGAAGCCCAGGCGCGGTCTCCCTGGAAAGCCCACTCGAAGGTGGCCGTGGAAACCGGTGCACCCAGGTAGGTCCAGTTCACCATGTCCTGCGTGCTGTAGAGCAGCCAGTCTTTCATTTTGAAGTACGTGGCGTCGTCTTCGTCGTGGTCGGCAAAGAGATAGACCGTGTCTCCATGTACATACGGAGCCGGATCCGGGGTGTAGGATGTACGGATAATGGGGTTCTGCGCCAGCAGCGGCAGGGTGGCCAGCAAACTCAGGCCGAAGAAGAGGATTCGTTTCATGGATGGGGATGCTTGGTTTTACAGTTTATTCCTGACTGCGGCGCCAGGCGAAGTATTCGTCCAGCACCCAGAGGGCCTTTTCGGAGGGAACGGGAGCGGCGTGGCAGCCCTCGCCGGTGAGCACCATCGTCTGCGGAGCGTCGTTACGGAAGCGCGGCCACTCCGGGAGGCCTTCTCCATTGGGGTCACCCGTCTTGGCAAAATTGCTCCAGTAGGACATCATCCAGCCCGAAAGTGCCATATCCGTGGGCTGCACCTCTTCCGGATTGCCGAAGACATAGGCTACGTCCTGACCGTGCGGGGAACCCTGGCCGAAGCGGGGGCTGTCCTCCGGATACTCCGGATGCTGGTCAAAGTAATAGAGCCAGACCTTGCCCTTGCCGGTCTTCTCCTGCAGGCGGGCCCAGGCCCAGGTCTGCCAGCCGAAGGCGGCGTCGCGGGTGAGGTCGCGGGCGGTCTTGCCCACCTTGCCGTCGTCCTCCACGGGATAGGCGGCCAGAAGGGCATCGGCATAATCCTCATAACGGGAACGGACCTGGTCCTGATGGCTGCCGCCGCCGAAGGAGAAGCCGAAGCTGAGGCCTTCGTCGGAGTTGTAGCCGATGAGCACATCCACATCGTTGTACTTCCCGGCCTCGTACAGCTTGTACTGGTCGTCCGGAATCACGTAACCGTCCGTCACAGGCCAGCCGCCGGAACCGCCGAAGCCGCCCATGACGGACTTGGCATCGGCCGCACGCAGCTGCTCAAGCGTATAATCCTCTCCGAAAGCAGTTTTTGCCCAGGCCTGGTTGGCCTGCTGGGCCACGGCGAGGGTCTGCATGTTCTCGCCGGGATAGGACTGGGGGTTGGTGGGTCCGAAGGAACCGCCGCTCTGGGAAATAGCCCGCTGGAACAGGCCCTTGGCCAGCGGCGAAGCGCACAGCATGCTCACGGAAATGCCGCCGGCCGATTCGCCGAAAATGGTCACGTTGGAAGGGTCTCCGCCGAACTTGGCGATATTGTCCTTCACCCACTGAAGGCCGGCGATCTGGTCCAGCAGACCGTAGTTGCCGCTGACGCCATTGGGATCCTCGGCCGACAGTTCCGGCAGGGAAAGGAAGCCCAACTTGCCCACGCGGTAGGCCACGCTCACCACAACCACGCCTTTCTGGGAGAGGAGCGTGCCATCATAATAGGAGGTGGCGCCGCCGGCAAATCCGCCGCCATAGATCCATACCATCACCGGCAGTTTCTCCTTGGGGCCCTTGGCCGGGGTCCAGACATTCAGGTACAGGCAGTCCTCGGAGCAGCCTTCACCGTTGCCCTGCATGGGATTGGGGCCGAATTCCCTGCACTCCTTAACACCCTGCCAGGCCACCACAGGCTGGGGAGCCTTCCAGCGGAAATCGCCCACGGGCGGAGCTGCAAAGGGGATTCCTTTGTAAACGGTAACGTTCTCCAGGACCGTACCCTGGATGGTGCCGCCGGTCACCTTGACCTGACCGGGAAGCTGTTTCGTGCAGGCGCAGAGGCAGAGCGCCGCTGCCGCAATGATCAGATACTTTTTCATAGTTATTTGAAAATCAATTGACAGAATTCATGGAGGGATTTACGCCAGGGCTGCCACTCGTGGCCGCCGGGCCAGGCCGTAAACTTGACTTTGGCGCCGGCTGCCTTCAGGGCATCGGCCGCGGCACGGGTATGCTCGATGCGCGGATCACCTTCGCCGCAGGACATGTAGAACACCGGATGGGCAGCATTGAAGGCAGCAGGATCGGCCAGCAGTTCGGGCAGCTGGCTCTCAACGGAGAAGGGAGCATAGGCGCCCGGCCCCACGCCGCCGAACATACCGGAGGAGAAAACGCCGATGGAGGAAAACACTTCCGGATGCTTGAGGCCGATGGACCAGGACTGGCCGCCTCCGAAGGACAGGCCGGCCATGGCCCGGTGTCTGGCATCGGCCAGGGTGAGGTACTTACTGTCAATCATGGGAATAGTCTCGTTGAGCAGGATCTCCGCGAAGTCACCCGCCGCCTGGCCGTAATCCATCACGATGAGCATGGGAACGGCCTTCCTGGCAGCGATGAGATTGTCCAGGATGATGTCCGTCTTTCCCTGACGGGCCCAGCCGGTCTCATCCTCACCGCCACCATGTTGCAGGTACAGCACAGGATAGCGTTTGGAGGGCTTGCTGTCGTATTCGGCCGGGACATACACATAGCAGGTGCGCCAGGCATTCATGGAAGGCGACCAATAGCGCTGCATGCGCACTTCGCCGCGGGGGACATTCTTTTCCAGATAGAAATCCACACCCGCTTCCGGAATCTCGATGGCACTGGCGTCCACGCCTGTGCCAAAGAAGAGCTGGCTGTTGGGGTCCGAAAGCCGCATGCCATCCACTACGAGGAAATAGTAATGAAAACCGGGCTCCAGGGCATCGGTGACTACCTTCCAGGGGCCGTCGCCCTCCCGCTGCATGGGATAGACCTTGCCGCAGATATCCACGGCCACTTCCTGGGCCTCGGGGGCCTGGACCTGGAATTCCACCGTGAGGTCCGGATTAATCTTGGGATACTCCCGGCCGGGGGTATTGGTAGAGGCCGGTGTGGGTTCGGAGAGGACACCCACGGGAGCGGCGGGCTGCTTGCAGCCGGCCACCAGAACGCCCAGAAGGACAAACGGAATGATATATCGTTTCATAAGCGGCATCATTTAAAGAGTCTTTTGGCGAATTCTTTCAGGCATCGGCGCCAGGTAAGCCACTCGTGCGCCGTGCGGGGAGACTGGTAGAACACATTCTCTATACCCCTTTCCTTCAGGAGGGCCGACATCCCCATGAGGTGGGAACCTTCGGCCTCACCGTTGGCGATGAAGAGCAGGTGATAGTTCTCATTGAACCACTTGGGGTCCGAGAAGACGCCGTCATAGGCGGCGGCAAACTTCTCCGGATCTTCGTAGCCGGCGGGACGGACACGGAATTCACCGATGACGATGATGCCGCTGAAACCGCCGATCCAGGAGAAGAGATCCCGGTATCCCAGGCCCAGGTCATAAGCCTGCTTGGCACCCCAGGAAAGTCCTGCCACAGCGCGGTTGTCGCGGTCTGCGAGGGTGCGGAAACGCTTGTCTACCAGCGGAATAACTTCTTCCGTAACCATGGCTTCAAAGCCGTCGCCGGAGCCATCGGCCTTCTGGGCCACGCCGCTTACCATCACAATGATCATGGGTACGGCCTTGCCTTCGGCCACCAGATTATCCAGGATTACATCGGCGAAACCCTGGTAGATCCAGCCGGTCTCGTCTTCGCCACCGCCGTGCTGCAGGTACAGGACAGGATAGCGCTTGCCGGGATTCTGCTCATATCCGGCCGGTGTATAGACAAACATCCGACGCCACTGCCCGCACACTTCGGACCAGTAACGGATGGAACGGACAGCTCCCTGCGGAACGCCCTGCTGGGGCGTATAGAACGCTGCGGAGGCCGGATCCTCGGGCACTTCAATGGCGCTGCAGTCCCGTCCGGTGCCGAAGAAAGAATGTACGGAAGGATCGTTGAAAGTGAGTCCGCCCGTCTTGAGGGAATAATAGTGGAAGCCTTCCACCTGCGGATCCGATGTAACGGTCCAGAACCCCTTTTCGTCCTTGACCATAGGATAGTCCTTACCCAGGGAAAGGGTAAGGGAGGTGGCCCGGGGAGCGTTCACCCGGAAGGTAACCCTGTTATCGGGCCCCACCTGAGGATAAGAATTCCGCCCCAGGTTGGTGGGTGACGGCGTCTGGGCCAGCGCGGAACCGGCCATCAAAAACGCCGCAACGGACAAATACAAAATAGGTTTCATACAGAGTATATGGTAATTGGTTATTATCTATTCCACTTTCCGGAAGCCGCCACTGCCCAGGAGCATCACGTTGAATCCCGCCCGTATGCGGACATATAGCGTGTCTGTAGGATATCGGGTAAGGCGGTTGCAATGCGAACAGCCCGGCATCTCGAAGAGGGTTCCGCTGGTACCGCAAAGGAAAAAACTGTCCCGCAGGGTATCATAGCTGAGTGAGACCGGCTCCACATCCAGCACAAGCCGCTCCCCTCCTTCCGTATAGTCCAGGGAACGGGGGCTCCACACGGTGCCTCGGCTGGAGGTATACACGGCCAGATGGCCGTCGGCATCCACTCCCGCCACCATCACCGAGCCTCCGCCGGAGGCCACGGCACGGAAATCCACCGGAGGGTAAAAACCGGCATACTGCACATTGAAATCCAGGACGGTCCAGGCAAGGCCGTCCGCAGAGCGTAGGATTTCCCCCGCATCCGTAACAGCCCATTGTATGCCGTCCGAATCCTCGCAGACAGCCTGCAGCACCCCATGGGACGCCGCATGCAGGGTCTCCTGCGCACAGGCCGTACGAAAACAGCCCGCAAGCAGGAGTACCGAAAGCATGATGCGGATTCCGGGGAACATTACTTGGTACCGGCAGATTTAATCTTGAACTCTTCGAAAGCGGCCTTGAGCGGTGCTGCAACGGGCATCTGCATGCCGCCGCGGCCGGGACCGCCAAAGCCCCGCATCATAGCGGGCAGGGCTCCTTCACAGGCTGTCACACCCACCTGCACATCCTTGAGCACGGCCTGTGCCGTACCCATCTTTTCATACTTCCTGCCGTCCACGGAGTACCAGGCGGTGTAGGTATCGGCCTGTTTTACCAGGCGGAGCCAAATAACGTTGTTTGCACCTACGATGCCATCCATGCTGAGGGAAACGGTACTCTTTTGCTGACCGTTCTCCTCTACCAGCAGCTGCAGCTGGCCCGCGGCGGGACCGGCATCCGCCTGGCGGCGGAAATTGAACGTGGCCGCATAGACAAACTTCACAAAGTTGTCGTCGCTTTCATAGGCCACCAGGCCGGCATTCTGGGCCGGAGCCGCAGGAGCGGAGGCGCACACCAGCTTGGTATCCACGGTCCAGTCCGTGTTGGCGCTCTGCAAGAGGATGTTGGGGGCGTCGTTCCCGGCCTGGGCTATATCTCCCTTACCGGCGGTGAGAAGGAGAGAACCCGGTTTCTCGCTGAGCGACCAGAGAGCGGGGTCTTCCCGTACCCAGTGCCACTGGCTTCCCAGCACGGGCTTGGAGAAGCTGTCACTTACGCCGGCGGTGCCGAAGTTCACCATGACTCGGCGGCTGTCTCCCGTGGCGTCATCGGAGAGGGTGATCACGGCCGTACCGGGCACGGCGGGTGCCTGACAGATCTCTACGCCGATGGCGGGATCTGCCGAAACCGCCTCAACCACAGGGGCCTTTCCAGGCTTGAGCAGATAGCTCACCTGCGAAGCGTCTCCCAATTTGACGGCCTTGCCGCCCACCTTCAGGCTGGAAAGGGCCAGATCCGGCATCACCTTCACGGCGAAACTGTCCTCCACGGTTTTCCCGTCCAGGGTAACCACGCAGCGGACGGTGGCAACGCCCATGGAAAGGGCCTTCACCACGCCGTCGGCCGATACGCTAACTACGGAAGGATTATTGCTGATCCATACGGCTTTAGCGCCCTCATAGAAGCTGTCGTCATTCATGCACACGGTGAATTCGGCCCGGGCCGATTCCCCGATGCGGAGGACAGAGGCTTCGCAAGTTGTCCATACCGTCTTGATGCTGCGCTTGAGCGAACCGGACAGGGTGGCCGTAACACTGCTGCGGATATCCTGGGAGGAAGAGCCGATCTCAAAGACGTAACGGCCCTGGTCAAAAGTCATCCTGTCGGCCTCCATATCCCAGAACCAGAGGTCGGCGCAGTTGATTTCAATGTCCACCGTACGGGTTTGTCCGCGCGGGATGGTTACTCTCTGGAAGCCCTTGAGGCGCTTGGCAGGGCGTTCCAGGGCGGCGGGGCTGTCCGGAGTGGTCACATACACCTGCACCACTTCATCGGCATCGTAGTCGCCCGAATTGGTAACGTCCACGCTCACCGTCACCTTGTCGTTGGGGGTGATGGCGCTCTTGCTGATGCGGGCGTTGCTGTACTGGAAGGTGGTATAGCTGAGACCGTAACCGAAAGGATAGGAAACATCCTTGTTGAAGTACCACAGGGTGCGTCCCACGTTGCCGGAACTGCGGCGCAGGTTATAGTCCGTGATGGCCGGAAGGTCCTTCACGCTCTTGAACCAGGTGGCGTTGAGCTTGCCGCCCGGAGAGACTTCGCCAAAGAGGATGCGGGGAATGGCCTCGCCTTGGGCCTGGCCGTTGTAACCGGTCCAGAGAATGCCCTGGACGCTGTCCAGATGGCGGAATTCCTCCACCTCCACGCAGCCCAGGGTCTGCATCACCACAATGGTGTGCGGGTTCACGGAAGCGACAGCCTGGATGAGCGGAAGCTGGTTGCCCGGGAGCAGGAGCGTAAGGCGGTCGGCCTCTTCCGTAGCCGTATTCTCGTCGGTTCCCACGAACACGATGGCCACATCGGCATCCCGTGCCAGGGAGAGGGTTGCCTCGTCGATGGGAGCATCCTGCGGGGCCTTGTACACCAGATATACGTTCTGCGGGCCGTTGTAACCCAGTTTGAGGGCACTGGTCTTCATGGGCATGCTGGCGCCATAGACCCCGCCCACGCGGGCACCGGAAGCCCTTGTGGCCTCTATCCGGCCGATGAGGTTGCCGTCCGGGCCACCCACGCGGATTTCCACGATACCGCCTTCGGTAGGGATGTTAAGGCCCACGGTGATATTCTCGATATTGGTGATATCCACGCTGTCGTAGGAGGTCCAGGAGCCGTCATCAATGGTACGGACCTGTTCCTCTTCGCCCATACCGGAGCCTACGGTAATGCCTTCGGAAGACGATGAATATTTGGTGGCATCGTAGCGCGTAACGCTGCCGTCCGTCTTTTCAATCTCGAAATAAGCCACATACAGCAGGTTGCTCTTGCTCTTGATGTCTCCGCCGGCAGCCAGACGCACATCCACGTCATAACCCTTTGCAGCCAGCCAGGCCTTGATACCGGCATACGGGGAAGTCATGGCCGACTGTTCCGGACGTCCGGAATAGGGCCCCAGTTCCACATCGTCTGCCTGCGGGCCGATGAGTGCGATGCTCCTGAGGGATTTGGCGCTCAGGGGCAGGATCTTCCCCTCGTTCTTGAGCAGGACCGGCGTACGGGTGGCCACCTCCGCCGCCAAGGCACGGTTGGCCGCGGAACTCACGCGGGAAGGCTCATACTTGGTATAGGGGACCATGGGTTCCGGATCGAATTCGCCGGTACGCATGCGTACGGTGAACATATTCACCAGGGCGCGGTCAATATCGGCCATGGGAAGGATGCCCTGCTCGTAAGCGCTGATGGCAAAGCGCTGGTACACGCTGCCGCAGTCCGAATCCACGCCGGCCCGGAGGCCCATGGCGGTGGCCTCTTCCCGCGTATCGGCATAATAATGTCCGTCCCAGATATCCTGGATGGCGGCGCAGTCGCCCGTCACATAGCCCTTCATGCCCCAGCTGCGGCGGGCCAGGGTGTCCAGATAGAAGACACTGGCCGATGTGGGCACATGATTTACGGCATTATAGGAAGACATGATGGAGGGCAGGTGCTCGTCCTCGATGAGTCGCTTGTACGGATACAGATAGAATTCCCGCATGTCCCGGCTGTCCATGTTGGAACTGCTCACATGGCGGTCGAATTCACTGTTGTTGGCGAAATAATGCTTGGCGGTGGGGACGGCCTTCATGTAGCGCGGATCCGGCCCCATGAAGCCGCGTACGAAACCGCGTGCCATTTCCGCCGCCAGGAAGGGATCTTCACCGTAAGATTCGCCCGTACGGCCCCAGCGGGGGTCACGGACGGGTTCCACCACCGGAGACCAGAAGGTAAGGCCCTTGGTACCGGTCTGGTAGATGGCGCGCGCCTCTTCCGCCACGGCCGATGCCATGCGTTCCACCAGCGAGGGATCCCAGGAAGAGCCCAGGGCCACGCTGTTGGGGAAGGAAGTGGGACCCAGGATGCCAACGGAAGGGTTGGCGCCGGAGAGCACGCCGTGCAGCGCCTCACTCCAAACGTTGTAATTCTTCACACCCAGACGGGGCACTGCTGCCATGTTGTTGCCCAGCAGGCTCTGCTTTTCCTCCAGCGTGAGACGGGACACCAGGTCCGTAGCGCGCTCCTCGAAGGAATAGGCGGTGTTTAGGTAAATGGGCAGGGTGCCGTCATCGGCATGCTGCGCCCGGGCGGAAAGCGAAAGGCACAGGGCCAGGATCCCGCCGGAGAGAGTCAATATGATCCGTTTCATATATTTTAGTTTTAGTGTTTACAGCAAATGCTCCAGCAGGATTTTGACGCCGATGCCGATGAGGATGATACCACCCACCAGCTCCGGCTTCCAGCGGCGCGCCACCACCTCTCCGAAACGCACGCCCAGAAGGTGGCCGGCCATACTGAAGACGAAGGATACCAGGCCGATAACCAGCAGCGGAACGCTTAACTGGCCCAGGGCCTCATACCCCGTGCAGGAGAGGGAAATACCCACAGCCAACGCATCGATGCTGGTGGCCAGCGCCAGCAGCAGCTGGGTGCGGAGCTGCGTGGGATCCATATGCGCCTGTTCCTCCGGAGAGAAGGCGTCCCTGATCATCTTGATGCCGATAAAGGCCAGCAGGCCAAAGGCGATCCAGTGGTCATAAGCCTCCACGCTTGCCTGGAAATAATGGATGACCAGCCATCCGGCCAGCGGCATGAGCGCCTGGAAAAAACCGAAGAGGAAGGCCATGCGCAGCACGCTCCCCCATTGGTTCCGGCGGGTAATGACGCCGCTTACAACGGATACCGTAAAACAGTCCATTGCCAGCGCAACCGCAATTAGAACAATTTCCCAAAGATTCATCATAACTTATATCGCCCGCTTCCCGGGCAGGGACTAATTGGCCGGCTTCACGTAACGGTCTCCCGTCTGGGCCTTGACAGCATCGATGAAAGCGGGCGCATAGGCCGGAGAGGTGCGGCGTCCGGGGACGATGACGCCATTCTCACTGGGCTGCATGGTCTGGTCATTGTGCTTCACGATGAGGAACTTGGCCAGGGCATTCCAGCGCTTCATCATTTTGTCGGCATAGGCCTCTGTCTTGGCGGTGAGATAATCCACCCGGGCCGAGGGAGTGAGCTGGGCGACATGCGCCTCCACTTCTTTCTGGTCTTCGGCATAGTAATCCTCCAGCTCCTTCTGGGCGTCGCGGAGATCCCCTATCATGGCGCTCCAGCGCGGATACACCATGTTGGCCACCCAGTTGTTCATCCAGAAAGCGCTGTCAAAACTGAACTCCCGGATGTTGTTGTTCTCCCGGCGGAAAGGTTCCGGCACACGGTTGATGCAGCAATAGACAGGCACATAGGCAACCATGGTGGCATCGTCCATGTTGAAGTAACTTACCCCGCCCACCTCGTCGGGCAGCCAGGAACGCATCTGGCACACCATGGTCATGCCGCTCTGCTGGCAGCCGATGGGACGCTCGCGGAACATGTCCGTATCGTCGGAGCTCTTGAAGTTCACGGGCTGGTTGCGGTAGGGAGAGGCCCAGGGACCGGCGCTCACATCGGAGGTCATGTCCAGGACGGTTCCCTCGTAGTGGTCCCGCATGTCGTTCATCACGTCTCTCACGGAGAGGGGTGCATCCGGCTTGATCCACAGGGGAAGGTGGTCGTACTGGGACTGGTCACCGTTGAGGAAGGGCAGGTACTTGTCCATTTCCTCCGCGCTGGTGTGATGGCGGAAGAAGCTCCACACGCGGGCTTCACAGTAGCGGATGGCGCTGAAATCCAGCGGACCATAAGCCTCGCGGAAGCTGAAATCCTTATCGGCCCCGTCGAAGTAACCCATTTCGCGGGCGAAGGAGATCACATCGGCCGAATACATGCAGTTGCCGTTGTCGGCGATGCAGAATCCCAGCTTCTTGTCGGCCTTCTTCACCTGCGGGAACTGCTGGATGCGGCTGGAGTTGGCATAGGCGCAGATGCAGTCGTCCGGGACACGGAGCGCGACCCACACGATACCCTTATGGTCTTTGCCCTTTCCTACGATTTCCATAATCCAGGCTTCTTCCTTGTCGCAGATTACAAAGTTCTCACCGGTCTCGTTGTAACCGTATTCCTGGGCCAGCTGGTGGATCACGGCAATGGCCTCACGGGCCGTCTTGCTGCGTTGCAGGGCCAGTTCCATCAAGTTATAATAGCCCAGCCAGCCTTCCGGATTGCGAAGTTCGTTCCGTCCGCCCCAGGTGGTTTCCACGATGGTGAGCTGATTTTCGTTCATGAGGCCGGCCACATTGTAGGTATAGGGAGCCTGGGCAATGAGGTGTTCGCCACCCGCTGGGCCGAAAAAGCCGCGGATAGCAATCATTTCCCCCTCCTGATGGGCTCCGGGGCCGAAGTGGGATAGCGGGGAAACAAAGCCGAAACTGTCGGCATTGTAGGAGCAGATGACGCTTCCGTCCACGGAAGCCTTTTTTCCAACGATGAGGTTGGTGCACGCATCCGAGGGAAGGGCGCTGGT
>JAEEQF010000162.1 GCA_016285175.1 Bacteroidales bacterium | reverse complement strand
CCTTGTCCCTCATGATGGTCAGTTTATGCTGAACCATGGGGTGGTTGATCACGTGCAATTGGCTCATATCAGAATTAAGTTTTGGTTATACAAAGATAGCGATTTTTTCTTGTCTGTTCTCGGAATTCATACTATATTTGTGTCCCGTTATCAAACTGCTTAACAATGAACACGAAGTACGTATTTGTAACGGGCGGGGTGGCTTCCTCCCTGGGAAAAGGCATTGTGGCCGCCTCTCTGGCCAAACTTCTTCAGGCACGCGGCCTGCGTGTCACCATCCAAAAATTCGATCCCTATATCAATATAGACCCCGGCACGCTCAACCCCTATGAGCATGGCGAGTGTTATGTCACGGAAGACGGCGCAGAGACCGACCTGGATTTAGGCCATTACGAGCGCTTCCTGGGTGTATACACGTCCAAGGCTAACAACGTGACCACCGGTAAAATCTACCATACGGTCATCACCAAAGAGCGCGAAGGCGCCTATCTGGGCAAGACCGTGCAGATTATTCCCCACATTACGGACGAAATCAAGCGCCGCATGCTCAAGCTGGGCCAGACCGGCGATTACGACGTCATCCTCACCGAGATTGGCGGCACCGTGGGCGACATGGAATCCCAGCCCTTCATTGAAGCCGTACGCCAGCTGCAGTGGGAACTCCCGGAAGAGGACTGCATGACCATCCACCTTACCCTCATCCCGTACCTCAGCGCCGCCAAGGAGCTCAAGACCAAGCCTACGCAGCACTCCGTGCAGATGCTGCAGCAGAGCGGTGTAAAGCCGGATGTGATTGTGTGCCGCACAGAGCATCCGCTTTCCCCGGAGCTCCGCCGCAAGATCGCCCTCTTCTGCAATGTGAAGCCCGGTCACGTCATCCAGAGCATCGACGCCTGGAGCATCTACCAGGTGCCCCTGAATCTGCACGAGGAGCATCTGGACGAACTCGCCGTGCGCAAGCTCCAGATAGAGAATTTCGACCAGCCGGATTTGGGCCGATGGAAGGAGTTCCTCAGCCGCCTCAAGAACCCCAAGCACGAGGTGAACATCACGCTGGTAGGTAAATATGTAGAACTGCAGGACGCTTACAAATCCATTCAGGAAGCCTTTGTGCACGCCGGCGCCGCCAACCACTGCAAGGTGAATGTGCGCACCGTCCAGAGCGAGCACGTGACCCCAGACAATGTGGCCGATATGCTCAAGGGCGCCCAGGGCATCCTGGTCGCCCCCGGCTTCGGCGAGCGTGGCCTGGAAGGCAAGATCTGCGCCGTGCAATATGCCCGCGAGAACAACATCCCGTTCCTGGGCATCTGCCTGGGTATGCAGATGTGCGTGGTGGAATTCGCCCGCCACGTCCTGGGTTGGTCCGACGCCATATCGGCCGAAGTCAACCCCAATAGCGCTCATCCCGTCATCTGCATGATGGAAGAGCAGAAGAAGACCACCATGAAGGGCGGAACCATGCGCCTGGGGGCCTACACCTGCCACCTGGAGCCCGGCACCCTGGCTGCCAAGCTCTACGGCAAGACCGATATCCGCGAACGCCATCGTCACCGCTACGAGTTCAACTCCGAGTATCTGGCCGAGTTTGAAGCGGCCGGCCTCAAGGCCACCGGTCACAACCCCGACACCGGTCTGGTGGAAGTGGTGGAGCTTCCTTCCCATCCCTTCTTCATCGGCACGCAGTTCCATCCCGAATACAAGAGTACCCCGGAGAATCCGCATCCGCTGTTCAACGGTCTGGTGCAGGCTGCACTGAAGAGAAAATAAGAGCTGATGCGCCCTCGGGGAGGGATATTAACAAAAAATACCCTAACTTTGTACGTTTAATTTATAGAAGCAAACGTTATGTTCGGATATAGAGTAGACGGAAAGAAAGTCAGGGATATCGATCCCATCCAGAGAATTGTGCCCCACATCATGCGCCATCGGCACGATTCCATGAATCTCATTGCCGTTGACCTTCCCTGCGAACCCTTTGACGAATTCATCAAGAAGGAGTCGGCCGCGGGTAACGGAGAGTACGACTATATGCACATCATCATCGCCGGTCTGGTGCGCATCATTGCCAATTATCCCCGTCTGAACCGTTTTGTGATGAACGGGCGTATTTATAAGCGCAATGTCATAAACATTTCCTTCGTGGTCCGGAAGGGAATGAGCCCCGACGCTCCCGATACCACCGTAAAGCTTGAATTCACCGGCCACGAGACCATCGCCGAGGTAAAGGATAAGATCAACGCCGTCATCGAGGCCAACAGCCATATGGAGGCCGATAATGGCACGGACAAGATTGCGCGTCTTATCACCTTTACGCCCAACGTCGTCATTGCCATGCTTATCGGCCTTATCAAGTTCCTGGACAAGCACAGCTTGCTGCCCAAGGCCATCATCGACGTAAGCCCTTTCCATACCACGGCCTTCATCACCAATATGAAGTCCATCAAGGGTCCCTCCATCTATCACCACGTGTACGACTTCGGCAACACCGGTAGGTTCTTCTCCATGGGTAAGGAAGCGATGGTTCCCGTGGTTTCCGGCAAGGAAGTCGTGCCCGGCAAACGCCTGCCCTTCAAGATTGTGACGGACGAGCGTTTCTGCGATGGCTTCTACTTCGCCTCGGCCCTTCGCGTGCTAAGGAAATACTACACCCACCCGGAAGTGCTCAAAGAACCCCTGGAGGAGCTTGCGGAAGATGTGACCGTAATAGACCGTCACAGCTTCAAAAAGAGCAACCGCGGAGACACACCGCAGGAATAAGCACTCAACAAAGAAGGTGACTAAAAAGTTAGATGACTGATTGGTCACCTTCTTTCGTTTTGAGCGGAAAAAGAGACTCGAACTATATCTTGTAATGTGTTGATAATAAGCGATTTATAAGAACACAAAAAGACAAAAGGTGAAACATAGGTGAAACTTTCGTGGCTTTTCAGGACGTATAGGGAAAAGGACATAAAGAGACACAAGGCAAAGGAAAAGACGCCTTTTGATGACAGAAGAAACCTTAAGATTCCGCAATATTGTTCCAAATAACCGCATTTTTCATAAGTGTCGGGTAAATGATTCTGGCGAACTTTGCATCAGAAAACAGATCGCCACGATGAGAACCTTTATTTTCAAGTCATTATTGCTGTCCAGCCTGCTCTTTGCCGGGCTGTCTGCCAATGCCCAGGGGCCCTTCCCGATGTTCAACAACCGGACGCACAGCGTCGAGGCGCAGCCGTTTGCCGACCTTTCCCAGCGGATCTGGGACCTTATGGCCGACAAAAATGCCGATGCGTTGAAGGAGATCTTCCACCCCAATGCCATGTTTGTCCATATGGGCGGGTATTGGGACTGTGCCCAGGAACTCGCCACTATCGGCGGTGGCTTTATCCATTACAAACACGCGGAAGTCTATGGCGTGGATGTCAAGCAGATCAATGCCGACAACTGGGCCGTGTACAGCACCATCAAGCTGGATGCGGCGCTGGGCGGAGGTGACA
>JAEEQF010000161.1 GCA_016285175.1 Bacteroidales bacterium | reverse complement strand
AACGGGCCTTGTTCCGGACCATAATGGACTGGTGAACAATAGTTTCTGGAATCCGGAAACCCAGCACGGCTATGCCATAGGAGACCAGGAATCGCGCTACGACCCCCGCTATTATCTGGGAGAACCCGTGTGGCAGACCGCCCAGAAGCAGGGGGTGAAGACCGGCGTTATCTACTGGGTGGGATCGGACATTCCCATCAATGGCGTCTATCCCACTTATTACAGGAAATGGGATGAGGAACCCCATTGGACTTTCGAGGAGCGCTGCGACGAAATTGTACGGCTCCTGAGCCTGCCCAAGGAGGAGCGCCCCCGGCTGGTCATGGGCTATTTTGACGAACCGGACCATCAGGGCCACGTTAACGGCCCCATCGCCCCGGAAACCAAGGCGATGGCAGAACAGATGGACAGCCTGATGCATGATCTGTACCTGCGCCTGAAGAAACTGCCCATCGGCAAGGATATCAACTTTATAGTGGCGGGAGACCATGGCATGACGGAGATTTCCCCGGAACGCTTCGTGGCCTGGTACGACGTGGTGCCGCAGGAATGGGTAGAACGGATGTCCGGCACCCTTCCCACCAGCATCTGGGTAAAGGAGGGCTATGTGGACAGCCTCTACAACCGCCTCCGCGGCTTAGAGCACATGAGCGTTTGGCGGCATGGGGAAGTGCCGGAACAGCTTTGCTATGGAACTTCCAACCGTCTGGGGCAGATACTGGTGAGCCCGGACCTGGGCTGGCAGTTCAACTTCGCCCCGTCCCGCAATAAGGGAACCCATGGCTTCGACTGCAAGGAAACGGACATGATGGTGGCCTTCCGGGCGGTGGGTCCGGATTTCAAAAAAGGGTATGAGGCTCCGTTCACCCAGGGGGAACAATCATCCTTCCGGAACATAGATCTGTATCCCCTGATCTGCAAACTGCTGGGCGTGAAACCCGCTCCCGTGGACGGAAAGTTGGAGAGGATTCAGAATATCCTTAAATAATTCACTATATTTGTAAGACCTAATAACCTTTCTGAATATGAGACTTGACGGAAGGCGCGAAAGCACCAATGTAGAAGACCGCCGCGGAATGAGCGGCGGCAAGGCTGCCGGCCTGGGAATTGGCGGCATTGCCATCGTGGCCATTATCACCCTTTTGATGGGCGGCAACCTGGGTGACGTGTTCCAGAACGTCCAGAACAGCGGCGGCCTGGGCTTCAACACGGAAAGCAGCTATGAGTCCACGCCGGAATATGAAGAGCTGGCCAGCTTCTCCAAAAAGATCCTGGCCCTCACAGAGGATGTGTGGACCCCTTATTTCAAGCAGAATGGCCTGGGGACTTACCGCAATCCCACCCTGGTGCTGTATTCCGGCGCCACCGCAACGGCCTGCGGCACCGGCCAGGCAGCCATGGGTCCGTTCTACTGCTCCGGAGATGAGAAACTATACATAGACCTCAGCTTCTTCGCCACCATGAAGCAGCAGCTGGGGGCCGACGGAGACTTTGCCTATGCCTATGTGATTGCCCATGAGGTGGGCCACCACGTCCAGAACCTGCTGGGCACCCTGGGCCAGGCCCACCAGCAGATGGCCCGGATGAACAAGACGGACTCCAACCGCATGAGCGTGCGCATCGAACTCCAGGCCGACTGCTATGCCGGCGTCTGGGCCCATTACATCGACGAGGTCCTGGACGATGACGACCTGATGGAGGCCATCAAGTGCGCCCAGGTAATTGGCGACGACTACCTGCAGAAGAAGGCTCAGGGCTATGCTGTGGAGGAATCCTTCACCCACGGCACCGCCGCCCAGCGTATGCGCTGGCTCAAGAAGGGCATGACCTCCGGCGACCATCGGCAGGGCAACACCTTCTCCCTGGCCGACAACCAGCTTTAATGGGCTAAGCCCCCTACCATTGTAGCCAGCTGTCCGCCAAGGCCGATGCTATAACCTTCGGAGCGGAAGAATACGCGGTTGAAACTGTCGGCCAGGAGCACCAGCGGCAAGCTGTCCGATACAATCCCTTCCGTATCTACACCAGACTGAACCGTGGACGGGAGCCGGCCATACCGGCCCTCGTCCATTTCCTTTTGCAGGCGGGAAAGCGCGTCCTCATCCCGGCAGAGCAGGAGAATGGGGCGTCCCCACTGCTCCAAGGCGTCCCGGGCGGCCGCCAGATCCCGGAGGAAATGGTTCGTGGGCTCTTTCCCGGGGTCCAGCACTGCCAGGACAAAGAAGCCGCGGCCCGTGCGGGAAAGGAAAGGATCGGCATTGAAAGAGCCGATGACGGGAAGGGCTCCCTCAGGCTCGTCTATGCGCAGCTCCACCGTAGTGGTTTCATCGGCCGGAAGGGTGAAGAAAGCCATGGAAACGGGCACTGAGCCGTCTGCAAGGCGGTTTCCGGAGACCAGAAGGTATTCCCCGGCATCCAGCGGATAGCCCTCCTTGAATACATGCTCCCAGTCCACGCCGCCGCCCATGTCCACCTCTCCTTCGTCAAAGGACAGCAGCCGCGGCCGGCCGTTTTCCAGCTTGGAAAGCGTAAAGTGGCTGTAATACTTGGGATTGCCGATGCTCCTGGTGGGCGTGTATGTTAACCGCAGGGTGCCCTTCGGGCTTGACACGGCCGGCTCCGACCGGTCCTCCCCCGCCGTGAAGCGCACATCCAGCCACTCTCCGTCCTGCTTATACTGCACCTTGCCGGTGACGGGGTCTTTCCGGGCCTCCATACCCATGGCGCGGGCGGCCGATACAAAGAAAATGTCCCGGGAACGGGGGCTGGCCACCCGGCTTCCGTACACGCCGGCCGGGGACATGGGGATGTTCCAGGCCTTGGGATTATCGTCTACCGTTATGTTATCCTGCACCCATTGCAGCAGCTCCAGCGGCGTACTTACGGGCAGCGGATGCTCCCGGAAGAAGCCGTAGAAAGGTGTAAGGAATTCGTCCTCCACCCGGGCGCCCAGGAAGTTATCGGCCGAATAATAATCCTCCAGGATCTCCGGAGTTATATCCTGCAGGTCTTTGGTACTGAGGGCGGCCAGCACCTGTTCCACCCGCTCCCGGTTTTCCTTCTGCCGGAAAGCCTGGATGGTGCGCCAGTTTCCGCGGGCGCGGTCTCCGGCGGGGAAAGTGGCTTCGTAGGCGTGGCGGAGGGAATCTTCCTGGGCAAAGCGCTTGTTGTTCTCTGCTCGTTGCTCCGGCGTAACTTCCGGAAGGTTAGCCGTTTCCGGAGGAGGAACTATGGTAAGGGATTCTTCGCTACGCTCAGAGTGACCGTTTGAACCAGAATGACAGTTTAAAGTGATACCCACATCGGCGTCCTGGCCGAAGGAGACTTTCGCATAGCCGAAGGCTCCGTCCAGGGAGGCCCAGACCAGCATGTCGCCCAGGCCGGCGCTCAGGAAGGTGCGGCCTTCGGCATCGGCATACTTGGTAACGGCGGGGTAGAATTCCGCATAATTGTAGATGCAGAAGTCCACGCGGGCGCCGCTGGCGGGGGTTCCGTCGGGCAGCAACAGCC
>JAEEQF010000040.1 GCA_016285175.1 Bacteroidales bacterium | reverse complement strand
CATTTCAACGGCATCGCCCACCTCCTTGAGGCCTTCGAAGTTGATGCCTTTTACCACCAGGCCGTCTTTTACGTCCAGGCAGGGGATTATGCGTTTTGCGACCATAACAAAATGTCTTTCAGGGTGATACGATTCTCATAAAGGGCTTTCCCAACAATGGCTTTCTTAAGGCCGAGGGCATCCAGCGCCCGCAGGTCCTCCAGGGAGGAAACGCCGCCGGAAACCGTAAATACAACATCCGGGAAGGCCGATTGCAGGCGGGTGTAGAGGCCGGTGGAAGGACCCTGGAGCATCCCGTCGCGGGAGATGTCCGTGACGATACACTCCCGGAGCCCTCGTGGCAGGAAGCGCTCCACCAGCTGGTCGATGGTGAGAGGCGCCTCTTCCAGCCAGCCTCTGACGGCAATCCTGCCGTCCCGGACATCGGCCCCCAAGATCATCCGGGCGCCGTACAGGTCCAGCCACTGCTCAAAGAGTTCCGGCTTCAGGGCGGCCACGCTGCCTGCGATGGCGTGGGTGGCTCCGGCAGCAAAAACACTCTTCAGAGCCTCTGTGGTGCC
Organism: Bacteroidales bacterium; assembly: GCA_016285175.1. Classification (GTDB taxonomy): domain Bacteria; phylum Bacteroidota; class Bacteroidia; order Bacteroidales; family UBA932; genus Cryptobacteroides. Next base: position 17,570 of record JAEEQF010000040.1, on the reverse strand, counting down.
GATTCCGCCGCCCCATTCCAACTCACAGGAAACAGCCCCGGCAATGGCCTCCAGCGTGCCCAGGTTGCACGGGGCGCCTGCCTTGGCCCCGTCCAGATCCACCAGGTGGATGCGCTCCACGCCGGCATCGGCATAGCTCCGCGCCACGTCCACGGGGGAGCCGTCATAGGTCTTCTGCTGCCCGTAATCTCCCCGGGTCAGGCGGACGCACCGCCCGTCTATCAAATCTATAGCCGGTACAATCTTTATCATAAAGCCAGGAAGTTTTTAAGGATAGCGGCCCCCACCTCTCCGCTCTTCTCCGGATGGAACTGCGTGCCGTAGAAGTTCTCCCAACGCAGCGCAGCGCTGAAAAGCGTGTCCCCGTGCCGGCAGGTGGCGATGGTATCCGGACAAAGCTCCGGATAATAGGAATGGACAAAATACACGAAGCTTCCGCCCGGCAGGTCCTTGAACAGTTTGCTCTCCAGGTTGCCGATACAGTTCCACCCCATATGCGGCACCTTCGCCACTTCTTCGGCATTATCGGTCGGAGAAGACTTTTGCGAAGCATCGGCATTTTTTTTCGCGGAGCAGGAGTTACCTTCTGCCATATAATTAGGAAACCGTTTAACGAATGTGTCAAAGATACCCAGACCCTCCGTGGGGCCTTCTTCCGAACCCCGGCACAGGACCTGCAGCCCTACGCAGATGCCCAGCAGCGGTTGCCGGAGGGTTCGAATGACGCTGTCCAGCCTGCTGCGACGCAGGCTGGCCATGGCTTCAGCCGCGTTGCCCACACCCGGGAGGATTACTTTATCGGCCTTCCGGATGAGCTCCGGATCGGAGGTTAGCTCATAGGATGCGCCCAGGCGTTCCAGGGCATTCTGTACCGAGCAGATATTGCCCGCTTCATAGTCGATGATAGCTATCATAGCAGTCCTTTGCTGGAAGGTAAATCGTAACTGAACACATCGCGCCGCACCGCCTGCTTCAGGCTGCGCGCAAAAGCCTTGAAAATGCCTTCGGCCAGGTGGTGGTTGTTCTCCCCGCGGGCCTGTATATACAGGTTGGCCTGCATGGCGTTGGAAAGCGATTTGAAGAAATGGTGGAACATCTCCGTGGGTACGTCACCCACATATTCCCGCGTAAACTGCACGTCCCACACCAGTTCGCTCCGGCCGCCGAAATCCAGCAGCACCAGGGCCCGGCTCTCGTCCATGGGCAGGGCGAAACCGTAGCGCTCGATGCCCCGTTTGTCGCCCAGGGCCTTTCGCAGCGCCTCTCCCAGGGCGATGCCCACATCTTCCATGGTGTGGTGCTCATCCACCTCCAGGTCTCCCTTGCAGCGGATTTCCAGGGCAAGGCCACCGTGCGTAATCAGCTGATGGAGCATGTGGTCCAGGAACTTGAGACCCGTGTCGATGGCCGATGCCCCCTTCCCGTCCAGGTCCACCCGCACGAAGATATCCGTTTCGGCGGTTTTCCGCGCGATGACGGTGCTGCGCTCGCTGCTGCGGATGGTACGGGCAATCTCCTCCCAGCTCATCTCTCCCACCAGGAGTGCCTTCGCGCCCAGGTTCCCGGCCAGTTGGCGGTCCGTCTCCCGGTCCCCGATCACCCAGGAGGCCGACAGGTCGTAAGAACCGTCCAAGTACTTGCCGAACATGCCGGTACGGGGCTTGCGGTTGGGGGAATCATCTTCCGGGAAGGAAGGATCTATCAGGATGTCATCAAAGATAACACCTTCTCCTTCAAGCGTTTTCAAAAGCAGATTCTGGGCGGGCCAGAAGGTCTCTTCCGGGAAGGCCGGGGTGCCCAGGCCGTCCTGGTTGGAGGCCATGACCAGCTCATAACCCAGCCCTGTGAGGGCCTTGAGGCCGGAGATGGCCCCGGGGACGAATTCCACTTTTTCCAGGGCATCTATCTGCTCGTCGAAGGGCTCCTTGAGCAGGGTGCCGTCGCGGTCTACAATAATGACTTTATTCATAGCGGGACAGGGATTGCAACAGGTTGTCGTTTTCGCGGGGTGTTCCTACGGTGAGGCGGAGGCAGCCTGCGCAGAGCGGCTGCCGGGAACGGTTCCGGACAATGATGCCGTCGGAAAGGAGGTGCCCGTACAGCCGGTCCGGATCGTCCACCTGCACCAGCAGGAAATTGGCGTCACTGGGCCATACTTTCTTTACAAAGGGGAAGGAGGGAAGGGTGCCGGCAAGGCGGGCGCGCTGGGCTACAATTTCCTCCACTTTGTCCTGAACCGGGGCCTCCAGGGCACGGAAAGCGGCTTCCTGAGCGGCCTGGCTGATGTTGTAGGGGTATTTCACCCGGTTCATGAGGTCTGTGACATAGGCGTTGGCAAAGGCCAGTCCCAGGCGCAGGCCGGCCATGCCGTAGGCCTTGGAGAAGGTCTGCAATACCACCAGGTTGGGGAATTCCAGCACTTTGTGGCGCAGGCTTCCCTTGGCGCTGAAGTCGGCGTACGCCTCATCCAGGACTACGATGCCGGGAAAACGCTGTATCAGGTCCAGCAGCTGCGCAGGTTCGAAGGCGTTCCCGGAGGGATTGTTGGGGCTGCAGAGGAAAAGGAGTTTTGTGTTGGCGTCAGCGGCGGCAAAGAGCTCATCCACAGGCAGGGAGAAGTCCGCTCCCAGCTGCACGCCGCGCACTTTCACGTCGTTGATATCGGCCGCTACGGTGTACATGCCATAACTGGGGACTATGGCCACTGCGTTGTCCTGTCCGGGCGTGCAGAAGATACGGAACATGAGGTCGATGGCCTCGTCGCTGCCGTTCCCCAGGAAGATATTCTCCACCGGCAGGCCTTTGATGGCCGATATCCGCTGCTTCAGGGCCTTCTGCCGGGGATCCGGGTAGCGGTTATAGCCGATGCCGGGGTATGGGCTCTCGTTGGCGTCCAGGAAGATGTCCGGCGTTCCCTGGCATTCGTCCCGGGCGGTGGAATAGGGGGAAAGGATGCGGATATTGGGCCGCACCAGTGCTTCTATCTTGTTCATAATCTTACTTTTACGGCGTTGGCGTGGGCCTGGAGCCCTTCGGCTTCGGCCATGGTGATTATGGTTCCGGACAGGCCGCGGAGGCCTTCCGGGGTAATTTCCTGCAGGGTCATCTTGCGGTAGAAGCTGTCCAGGTTCACTCCGCTGAAGGAACGGGCCCAGCCGCAGGTGGGAAGGGTGTGGTTGGTGCCGGAGGCATAGTCTCCGGCGCTTTCCGGGGTGTAGGGGCCCACAAAGACGCTGCCGGCGGCGGTAATCCCATCGGCCACCTTCCAGGCATCTTTCGTGGCGATGATCAGGTGCTCGGGGGCGTAGGCATTGGCAAAGGCGATGCGGTCTTCCAGAGAGTCGAAGACAAAGGCCCGGCTCTTGTCCAGGGCCTGCAGGGCGATGACGCTCCGGGGCAGCAGGGCGGTCTGCCGCTCCACTTCCGCCAGGATGCTTTCGCAGGTTCCGGCCGATTCACACACCAGCATCACCTGGCTGTCGGGGCCGTGCTCCGCCTGGGAAAGGAGGTCGGCGGCGGCAAAGGCGGGCGGGGTGGTTCCATCGGCCATCACCATAACTTCCGAAGGGCCGGCGGGCATGTCGATGGCCACCGTTGCGGCGCTCAGGAGCTGCTTGGCCGTGGTTACGTACTGGTTGCCCGGGCCGAAGATTTTGTCCACCCTGGGAACACTTTCCGTGCCGTACGCCATGGCGGCTATGGCCTGGGCCCCGCCCAGCTTGAAAATGCGCCGGATGCCGCAACAGGAAGCTGTAAACAGTACTTCCGGGCACACTCTCCCGTCTTTCCCGGCCGGCGTGCAGAGGATCACTTCCGGACACCGGGCGATGGAGGCCGGAACAGCCAGCATCAGCACGGTGGAAAAGAGGGGGGCGCTGCCGCCGGGGATATACAGGCCCACCCGGCCGATGGGAACGGGCCGCTGGATGCAGCGGACGCCGGGGCTGGTGAAGACGCAGATCTCGCGGGGCTGCTGGGCCTCGTGGAAGGCCCGGATGGCGCGTTCCGCATGGGCGACGGCTTCCTTGACGGCGGGGCTCACGGCCTCGCAGGCGGCCTGGATTTCCGCTTCCGTCACCTCGATGGCTTCCATCGGCCTGCCTTCAATTTCCAGGGACAGTTCCCTCAGGGCGGCGTCTCCCTGCCCTTTAACGCGCGAGAGGATGGCTTCCACTCGCTCCCGCACCAGCGGATTGTCTGTAGCGGGGCGCCGGCAAAGGGCCTCCCACTTGTCCCGGGACGGGTTTCTCTCTATACGGATCATGGCTTACGGAATGATTTTGTCTATGTTCAGCACCAGGATGCCTTCGGCCCCTATGGCCTTGAGCTGCTTTACTTTATCCCAGAGATTGTCCTCTTCCACCACCGAGTGCATGGAACACCAGCCTTCGGCCGCCAGGGGCATGATGGTGGGACTGCGCATGGCGGGAATGATGCGGATAGCCTCGTCCACGGAGGCTTTGGGGATGTTCATCAGGAGGTACTTCTTGCGGCGGCTCACCATGGCCGAATCTATGCGGAACAGCATCTCCTCCAGGATCTGCCTGCCTTCCGGGGAAAGCTTGCCGCTGGAGATGAGTACGGCTTCCGAGAAAAACACCTTCTCCACTTCCTGCAGGCCGTTGGCCACCAGTGTCCCGCCGGAGGAGACGATGTCGAAGATGGCATCGGCAATGCCTGCGGCCGGAGCCACTTCCACGGAACCGGTGATCACCTGCACCTTGGCGTCGATGCCTTTTTCCTTGAGCCAGTCGCCCAGGATCCGGGGGTAGGAGGTGGCGATCCGTTTGCCGCGGAACCACTCCGGACCGTTGTAGCCGGCCCCCTTGGGAACGGCCAGGGAGAGGCGGCAGGTGCTGAAGCCCAGCTTTTTCACAATCTCTACGGGAAGACCCCGCTCCACCACCTCGTTCAAACCCACAATGCCCAGGGCGGCCGTGCCGTCGGACACCACCTGAGGGATGTCATCATCCCTGAGATACAGCAGTTCCAGGGGAAAATTGGGCGCCTCCAGCAGGAATTTCCGGTGAGAGTCGTCCAGGTCTATGCCGATTTCCCTCAGCAGCGAGGTGCTCTCGTCGCTCAGGCGTCCTTTCGATTGAATGGCTAAACGTAACATAATAAAACCTTATTCCATAAAATAAACTACATCCCTATTTTCAACCTTTCCCCTTAAGTCCCACGGGCCCTCGCCCCTTTTTACCCAACGTTACCCTCTCCTCGGGAGAGGGACTTACTATCGCCTGCGGCTCCACCAGATCAAGGAAAAAGAACAAAAAAACAGACTGTACCGGATTCCGGCAGTCTGTTACATACTTTCCAATTATGCATACGAGTTAACTACCGGACCTGGGGGGAACGGTGGTGATGATGGTATGCGCTCATTCTTGTCATCTGGCACAAAGATATTAAGAAAAATTAAGAATCCAAATTATTTACAGAAATTTGTTCGTCTAAAATTCGTCTAAAAACTGTGAAAACAACCGCCGTTGGCATATCTTTTGAGAAATAGGGTCCGGGTTTTATTAGAAACAATTAAACGTGTATTATATGAAAAAAGGATTTTTAACTGTTCTTCTCTCTATCCTGGCCGGCGGGCTCACTGCATACGCAGTTGTCCGGGCATCGGAGCCCAAGAATCCCAACCTGGTACGTGACAGCGAAGGCAATGCTGTGGAATACCGTACTGTCAATTTGGCAGATACAGACTATCCGGATTTCACCTATGCGGCCGAAAATGCCGTGGAGGCCGTTGTATATGTGGAGGTAACGGTGCAAAGCCGGTCCATGTACCAGTCCATCGACCCTTTCTTCCGCTTCTTCTTCGGCGATGAATATGACCAGCCCCGTTCCCGGGAACAGAAGGGAAGCGGCAGCGGCGTGATCATCCGCCAGGACGGCTATATCGTTACCAACAACCATGTGGTACAGGACGCCACCAAGATTTCCGTTACCTTGAATAACAACGAGCAGTACGAAGCCACCGTGGTGGGCACGGACGCCGCTACGGACGTGGCCATCATCAAGATCGACGCCAACGGGCTTCCTACCCTCCCGCTGGGCGACAGCGACCAGTTGCGCCTGGGCGAATGGGTGCTGGCCATCGGATCGCCCCTGGGAGCCCAGCTCCGGAGCACCATCACGGCCGGTATCGTGAGCGCCAAAGGCCGTTCCATGCCCGACAGCAGCGGAGAATTCAAGATTGAGTCCTTCATCCAGACGGATGCGGCCGTGAACCCCGGCAACTCCGGCGGCGCCCTGGTGAACAAGAAGGGTGAACTGGTGGGTATCAACACCGCCATCGTCTCCCAGACGGGTTCCTATACGGGTTACTCCTTCGCCGTTCCGGTGAACATCGTAAAGCGTGTGGCATCGGACCTCATCGACTACGGTTCCGTGAAACGCGCCCTGCTGGGAATCACTATGATAACCGTGGACAAAAAGTTTGCCGACGAAATGAAACTTTCTTCCGTAAGCGGCGTATATATTAACGAGGTTTTGAAGGGAAGTGCCGCAGAGGAAGCCGGCCTTGCCAAGAACGATGTCATTATTGCCATTGACGGCCAGCCGGTGAAAGATGCATCTTCCGTGCAGGCCAAGGTGAATGACTATCACCCTGGTGACAAGGCCACCATCAAATACATCCGCGACGGCAAGGAAAAGACCACCCAGGTCACTTTCCATGCAGCAGCTTCTGCCAACGGAGAGAAGGACATTGACGGTTCCGTTCTCTTCTACGGCGCCAAGCTCAAGGAAGCGGACAGCGACACGCTCAAGAAGCTGGGACTCCGGTCCGGCGTAGAGATTGTCTCTGCCGGTGAAGGCAAAATGGCCCAGGCGGGCGCTCCTGCAGGCGGTATCATCGTTTACATCAACGATGAACAAGTCTCAAAACCCGAAGACGTTATTGCCAAGGCGAAGAAGGCCAACCGCGCCGTGTATGTAGAGGGCGTGGACAAGAACGGAAGGGCGTTCTACTTCGGCTTCGGCAAGTAAGGGACTGCCGCAGCACAGGCTTTGATTACGGCCGGTTCCTTACCGTGGGAACCGACCGTAATTTTATTTTAGATAGATGAGACAGTTAAAAATTACAAAATCCATCACCAACCGCGAGAGTGCGTCGTTGGACAAGTATCTCCAGGAGATCGGCCGTGAAGAGCTGGTAACTCCGGACGAGGAAGTGGAACTGGCCCAGCGTATCCGTAAGGGAGACCAGGCCGCACTGGAGAAACTCACCCGCGCCAACCTGCGTTTTGTGGTTTCGGTAGCCAAGCAGTATCAGAACCAGGGTCTCAGCCTTCCGGACCTCATCAACGAGGGCAACCTGGGCCTCATCAAGGCCGCCGAAAAATTCGATGAAACCCGTGGTTTCAAATTCATTTCCTATGCGGTTTGGTGGATCCGTCAGAGTATCCTCCAGGCCCTGGCGGAGCAGAGCCGTATCGTGCGCCTGCCCCTTAACCAGGTGGGTTCCCTGAACAAGATCAACAAGGCCCTGTCCAAGTTTGAGCAGGAGAACGAGCGCCAGCCTTCCAACGAGGAACTGTCGGAGATGATCGATGTCCCCAAGGACAAGATTTCGGATACCCTGCGCGTTAGCGGCCGCCACGTTTCCGTGGACGCCCCGTTTGTGGAAGGGGAGGACAACAGCCTGCTGGACGTGCTGCCCAACGACGATTCCCCCAGCGCCGACAAGGGCCTGGTGAACGAGTCCCTGAATACGGAGATCGAGCGTGCCCTCAGCACCCTTACGGACCGCGAGAGGGAGATCATCAAGAGCTTCTTCGGCATCGGCTGCCAGGAAATGACCCTGGAAGAGATAGGGGAGCGGTTCGGCCTCACCCGTGAGCGCGTGCGCCAGATTAAGGAAAAGGCCATCCGCCGGCTCAAGAGCCCGTCCCGCAGCAAACTGCTTAAAGGCTATTTGGGATGAGTCCGGAAGCGTTTATCCAGCAGAAGGCCGCAGCGGCCATTCAAGCATTATATGGAACTGAAGTGGCGGAAACGTCACTTCAGGTTTCTGTTACCCGGAAGGAGTTCGAAGGGGACTATACCCTGGTCACCTTCCCGCTTCTCAAGATTACCCGCCAGGCACCGGATGTCACCGGCAATGCCATCGGCGGATGGCTGGTGGACAATGTGCCGGAAATATCGGCCTACAATAGCGTAAAGGGCTTCCTGAACCTTAGTTTCTCGCCCATGTACTGGAACGAGTCCCTCTCGGCCATTGCGGCCGATGAGGATTTCGGCCAGCTGCCCGCCACCGGCCGGCGCATCATGGTGGAATTCTCCAGCCCCAATACCAACAAGCCCCTCCATCTGGGCCATATCCGCAACAACCTCCTGGGAGACAGCGTCTCCCGCATCCTGAAGGCCTGCGGCAACGAGGTGGTGAAATCCACCATCGTGAACGACCGGGGCGTGCATATCTGCAAGAGCATGTATGCCTGGGAAAAGCTCTTTGACGGAGCCACCCCGGAAAGCACCGGCAAGAAGGGCGACCATCTGGTGGGGGACTGCTACGTGGCGTACGCCAAGTTGGAGAAGGAGCACCCGGAGGTAATTGACGAGGTGCACAGGATGCTGGTCCAGTGGGAGCAGAACGACCCTCACGTGCGGGAACTCTGGTCCATGATGAACGGATGGGTATACAAGGGCTTTGACGAAACCTACGCCGCCCTGGGCATCACCTTCGACCAGGTGGACCACGAGAGCGAGACTTACCTGCTGGGTAAGGAACTGGTGCAGAAAGGCTTGAAGGAAGGCGTCTTTGTCAAGGACCCGGACGGCAGCGTCTGGTGCGACCTGACGGCCGACGGCCTGGACCGCAAGCTGGTCCTGCGCGGAGACGGTACTTCCGTGTACATCACCCAGGACCTGGGAACGGCGGAACGCCGCTTCGAGAACTATAAACTGGATTCCCACGTGTATGTGGTGGGCAATGAGCAGGATTATCACTTCCAGGTGCTCAAGCTCATCCTCAAGAAGCTGGGCTTCGACTGGGCCGACCAGATCTACCACCTTAGCTACGGCATGGTGGAACTCCCGGAAGGCAAGATGAAGTCCCGCGAGGGTACGGTGGTGGATGCCGACGACCTCATCCAGAGCATGTACGAGGAAGCCAAGAAGACCTCCGAAGAGAGCGGCAAACTGGCCGATATTTCCGACGAGGAAAAGGAGCGGCTGTACCACATGATCGGCCTGGGCGCCCTGAAGTATTTCATTATCAAGGTGGATCCCAAGAAGACCATGCTCTTCAACCCCAAGGAATCCATCGACTTCAACGGCAACACCGGTCCCTTCATCCAGTACACCCACGCCCGTATCTGCAGCATCCTCCGCAAGGCCACCGTGGCTTATGGTGCCGATGACATCAAGGCCGATGCACAGCCTTCCGCCAAGGAAATCCGCCTGGTGAAGCTGCTGGGCCTCTTCCCCGGAAAGGTGGGTGAAGCCGGCGCTTCCCTGAGCCCCGCTATCATTGCCAACTACGCCTACGAACTGGCCAAGGAGTTCAACCAGTATTACCACGAGACACCCATCCTCAAGGAAGAGGATCCCTCCGTGCTCAAGTACCGTCTGGAGCTTATTGATGTGCTGGCCAGGACATTACGTTCCGCCATGGGACTGCTGGGCATCCAGCTCCCGGAACGGATGTAATGGAAAGCGAAAGAAACTAGCGTCCTTCGAAATACCGGAGGACGTTTTTTAGTATCTCCTCCATCTGGGGGGAAGTCTCCAGGGGAAAGCCGAAAGCGACACAGCGGTAGCCATCGCCTTCGAAGGCGGTGGCTGCCGTTATTCTTGTACCCTTGTAGCGGAGCAGGGCCTTTGTTTTCTCCGAAGCCGGCTCAATGCCGTCCGGGCTTTCCACCCGGTAGATGAGAGGGGACCATTCCCGGTTGTAGGTGACCATCGGGAGACGGAAGGGCGCCCCGCCCGCCGCATCGGCCTGTCCGGAGGTGTCGCCAAAATTGGTAACCCACTTGTAGCCAAGTACTTCCTGAATGAACTGCCGGGTGCTTTCCGGCGCTTTTTTCACCGGGAAAACCGTGGTCCAGGCATCGGAGCCGATATAGGCGCCGGACAGTACCACGTGACCGCCGCCGGAGGAGTAGCGCCTTAGCGCCACCTGCAGGGAATCCGGGAATACGGGATAGCGGTCCTCAACGGCTCCGCGGCCGATCCGGGTGGTGAGCTGCTTGCCGCAGATGAGGTCCACCGCAAAGGCGTCCGTGTGCCCGTGGAAGGCTTCCGCGCTGGTGGAGGCGAAGGCGTAACCGGCCCTGAGCAGCGCCTTTCCGTGGACGGCCGGGAAGTCGAAGCTGTTGCCTGCGATACGGGTGCCGCCCTGGTCTGTAAAGGAGCCGCCGAATCCGGGATTGTCGTCGTCGGTCCAGATGGCCGAGCGGTCGAACTGGTTCACGCTGCCGGAATACAGGATGTCCGTCCCCCAGGGTACGCCGCTGTCCAGGTTGTCCATGAAGCCCGCATAGGTGGGCGTATCGAACCATGCAGGGGTAGATACGCGGGTGAAGTTATTCACTATGAGCACTTTCCGTCCTTCGTGGGCGGGAAGTCCCACGGACAGGATTTCCGAGGGGAAGCTCTTGCCGCCTTCATTGCAGGCCACGACCTTGAAGCTGTACAGGTGCCCTCTTTCCAGGTTCAGGGTGCAGGTGGTGTCCTTGATCTGCATGCCGGCGTCAAAGCCGCCGTCATCCCGGCGGGTGTACACGCGGTAGTGGCTGATCTTGGCGGTGGGCTCCAGCGGGTCCGGCGTGGGGGACCAGCTGAGGACCGCCTTGCCGTCCCGGAGGTCTGCGCTGAATCCGTGGACTGGGAGTGGCTGGACCACATAGGAACAGCCATAGCGGGCGCTCAGGTACTTGAGTACGCCCTTATAGACGGCCCGGGAAACCGTGAAGCGGAACTGCGGGTCCAGGCCGTAGCGCATATCGGCGAAGTTCTGGTGGGAAAGCAGTTCCAGGATCATGCCCGGAACACCCGTGGTGCGGCATTCGCTGTAGGATCGGTCCCAGGTTTGGCGGCGGGTCCAGAGCGGCTCGAACAGCGCCCGGATGTCTTCCACTACCTGGGTCTGCACCTGGTCGCACAGCAGGCGGCCGTTCATGCGGTTCTCACCGTTAGGGTAAATCTCTGAATTATCGGCCTTGAGGGTATAGATGGCCAGGGTGCCCACGATGGAGTCGTTGGGGGTGATGCCGGCATCCGAATGGAAGGCCAGCGAAAGGTCTATGGGGATGCGCCTGCCTTCCACGCCGGGATTCACCCGGGAACCGCCGGAGATTTCCTGCACCCATTTCCCGCGGCCGGCGAAGTCCTTGGTGTAGTCGTTGTCCCAGTCGTCGAAGGTATTCATCTCTATACCGTTCCACTGCATCTGGTACAGGGCGCCTTCCACATACGCGGGCATGCCGGACAGGCTGCCGCCGCGCGCCATCTTGCCCATGCCGCCGCCAAAGCGCACCGCATCGGCCGTTACTATCCCGCTGCTGCTGCTCCGGCTGCTCAGGCGCACATAGCCCTTCTCTCCCTTGTCGAAGGGGAAGGTGCCCAGGTACACCCAGGTGCCGCCTCCCATGGACTGGTTCACGTGCAGGAGGCTTTCTCCGCCCAGGTGATGGACGGTATAACGGGCATCCGTAGTGCTGCCGGGAAGGGTTTTATAGGAGACATAAACGGCGTAGTCTCCTTTTTCCGGGATGTTGGCCCGCCAGATGATCTCTGCGTCGGAGCTGTCTCCGGTGGTGGTCCGGGTTTGGCGCGAGGTGCCCATCCGGAAGGGATTCTCATACATCTCGTACTGGGCGCGGAAGTCGGCAAAACCGTCTCCGGCATCTTCCCAATGCCCTTTTTCCTCGTAATACCCTTTGCGGCGCAGCAGGCCGGTCCGGGAGTCTTCAAAGGCAGGGTCGTTGTCGCAGACCACTTCATAGGGTTGCGGATCCCGTTCCCGCGGCGTAATCACCACTGCGCCGGCATTCTCCAGCATAGGCAGCAGGAAAGGGATCACAAAGCTTTGGGTATAAAGGTCTTCCACCGTGCGGTGGGTGGCCGCCCGCTGCCATTCCCAGCGGTCCGTCTTGGCTTCCCAGTAGCGGCCGTGGCTTTGCCAAAGGGCGATATGGCGGCCCTGGAGGCCCTTGGACCAGTTGTCGTCTCCCTGGACCAGCGGAACGGTCTTATTCCGCGGGTCTTCCACTTTGAGGGCGGTTTTGGCGGGGCTTCCGTCCCGGGTGAGCCGGGGCATGGGCAGGGCGGTCAGGTTCTGCCTTTTGGCATAGAGGGTGCCCAGCGTATAGCTTCCCAGTCCTTCTTTCCCCAGTGTCTGCAGCTGTTCCCGCACCCAGGCCAGGTCTTCCTGCCGCCAGGGATAATCGGAGAGTTCCTGCGAGAAATAGAAATCCAGTACGTTTCCCCGTACGGTCACCTTCTCCAGTTTGAGGGGCGTGTCCACGCCGGTACGGCGCTTGAGCCGCTGCTGCAGCGAATCCGTGGCCTCCCGGAAGGTCCTGGCCGAGGGACGCTGCTGCGCCTGGGCCGATAAGGCGCCCAGGAGGAGGAGGAGGACTATGAGGAGGACTTTTCGCATGGACGGTGCTGTTTGACAATATCCCAAACCGTAACGAGGACCGTACTGAGGAGAAGGGCCAGGCAGTCGGCCATCAGGTCCATCCGGTCTCCGCTCCGGTAGTTGGTAAGGGTGGCCTGGCCCCATTCCGTACCCATGGCCAGCAGTACGCCCACAACGAGGGTGCAGAATCCAAAGACCAGGGAGGCCGATACGTTGTTGGTGAAGCGGTCAAAAGCCAGGAAGGCCAGGATGGGGAAGGGGAAGAACATGCAGAAATGAACCACCTTGTCCGTGGGGATGCCCAGGATGGTGAACGGTACGTTGGGGGTGCTCTCAAACTGGCTGAAGCACAGGATAAGCACTACGGCCAGGTACAGGAAAAAGAGGACTTTGAAGAATAGTTTCAGTTTCCGCTTCATGGCCTAGAGCGCTTGCATGTTGTACAGTTTCTTGTAATAGCCGTCCTGGCCGATGAGCTCCTCGTGCGTACCCCGCTCCACAATACGGCCTTCCTGCATCACCACAATCTCATCGGCATTCTTGATGGTGGAGAGGCGATGGGCGATGGCAATGGTGGTGCGCGTGCTCATCAGGCGGTCCAGCGCGTCCTGCACCAGCCGTTCGCTCTCGGTGTCCAGGGAGGCGGTTGCCTCGTCCAGGATGAGGATGGGCGGGTTCTTGAGGATGGCCCGGGCGATGGAAAGGCGCTGCCGCTGGCCGCCGGAAAGTTTGTTGCCCCGGTCTCCGATGACAGTCTGGTATCCCAGTTCCTTTTCCATGATGAAATCGTGTGCATTGGCAATCTTGGCCGCGGCGATAACCTGCTCCCGGGTGGCTCCTTCCACGCCGAAGGCTATGTTGTTGAAGATGGTGTCGTTGAACAGGATGGGGTCCTGGTTCACATTGCCCATGAGGCTTCGGAGCTCTTTCACGGACACTTCCCGGATGTCTTTTCCATCGATGGTGATGCGGCCGAGGGTGACATCCCAGAAACGGGGGACGAGGTCCACCAGCGTGGTTTTTCCGGCGCCGGATTCTCCCACGATGGCTATCATCTTGCCGCGGGGGATCTCCAGGTCTATATGGTTGAGTATCTGCTTGCCGTCTTCATAGGAAAAACTCACATCCTCCAGGCGGATGCTTTCGCTGAAGTCCTTGAGCGGCAGCGGATTCTCCGGGTCCTTGATGTTGTTGTCGGCCTCCAGGATGCGGTTGATGCGTTCCATCGAGGCCATGCCTTTGGGGATGCTGTAGGTGGCGCGGGACAGTTCCTTGATGGGTTCGATCACCGAATACAGGATGACCATGAAGAAGATGAACTGCGGGGCGTCCATGAATTTTCCGCCGAAGAAACTCTCTCCCCGGATGATCATGGCGCCGCCCACCAGCAGCACGATGGCAATCATGATGGTGCCCAGGAACTCGCTCACGGGATGGGCCGTGGCCTGGCGGATGCTCACGCGGGCCAGTTTACGCCGCATATTGTCCGTGATGTCCAGGAAGCGGCGGGACATCTTCTTCTCTGCATTGAAGGCCTTGATCACGCGCAGGCCGCCCAGGGTTTCGTCCACCTGGCTCATGGTATCGCTCCAGAGGGTCTGCGCCTCCAGGGAATTGCGCTTGAGCTGCTTGCCGATGATGCCCATGACCCACACGAAAGCCGGGGCGAAGACAATGGTGAAGGCCATCATTTCCGGGCTCAGGAAAGTGAGGAAGGCGAAATACAGGACGATGAGGATGGGATTCTTGATGAGCATGGAGAGGGAGGCCATGAGGGAATTCTCCACCTCCGACACGTCTCCGCTGATGCGGGCGATGATGTCTCCCTTGCGCTCCTCCGAGAAAAAGCCGATGGGAAGGGCCAGGATCTTGTTGTAGATGCGGTTCCGGATATCTTTTACCACCCCGGTGGAAATGGGGACCATGACGGCGTTGGATCCAAAGTAGCAGGCCGTCTTGAGGGCGGTGAAGACAATCATGACAGCGCCAAGCAGGAGCAGGGTGTTCATGGCCCCGTGCTGGGCGATATGCTGGGACACGTAATAGTAGAAATTGTTCATGAGCGTGTCCTTGAAATTGTACGCCTCACTGCTCCAGGGAATGAATTCGTACTGGGTGGTGTCTACTTTGAAAAGGATGTTGAGCAGCGGGACCAGGACGGCGAAGGAAAAGATGTTGAACACCACCGACAGGATGTTCAGCACCACCGCTCCGCCCAGGTATCCCTTATAGGGGGAGACGTACTGTCTCATCATCTTCAGAAAATCACGCATGCCGTTCCTACTATTAACTTACAAAGATATAAAATTCCCTGCATCTTTGCAACCGGAGGAACAGCTATAACAATCTGTGCAGGAAATGGTAGATGAGGCGGATGCGCCGGTAAAGCAGGGAGTAGTCCAGGGTATCCGGCGTGTCAAGCGGCTTGTTGTTGTTGAGGGTGATGCCGGAGGTGAACATGACGGCGGGAACGTCATGGTCCAGGAACACGCGCTGCTCGCAGATGCGCCTGTAGAACAGCGCGGTGAAATCCTTGCTTCCATAATAATCGAAGCCCAGGTCCAGGCCCAGTCCCTTCTCCGAATTGGCACGTTCCAGGGTGTGGCGGTAATCCGGATTGTCGTTGAGCAGGATAAGATAGTCCGGCCGATCCTTGTTGATGGGGGCGAGGGAAGAGCCCAGCTGGTCCAGATTCACCACCAGGGAGGTCTGGAGGCCGTTCCGGGTGAGGAAGGAATAAAGGGCATCGGCCCCGGCCATGCCCTGCTCCTTGGCGTCCAGCGCCACGAACAGGAGGCTTAGGCTGTAGGTTTTTCCGCAGTCCCGCATCTGGGCGAACATCCGGGCCAGGCCCAGGAGGGCGGCCACGCCGGAGGCATTGCTGTCTGCTCCGGGATAAAAGTTGCCGTTGAGGGAGCCCAGATTGTCGAAATGGGCCATGACCACTATGAACTTCTCCGGGATGGAACTGCCTTTGATATAGCCCATTACATTACGGCCGAAGGAACCGTTGGAGGTGCGGAAGCCATGGAGGAAGGTGCCGGAAAGCGGGGTAAGCTTGCATGCCCGGAACTGTTCCTCCAGCCAGAGGGCCGTCTTCTGCGCTCCGGGCGTCCCCGTGGCCCGTCCGCCGGTTTCCGGGTTGCAGAGGAATTCCACCTGTTGCCTGAGAAGAGTAGAATCCAGCACGGTCTCCCCGTTGATGGGGCTTACAGTATAACGGACCTGATTGGCGGCCCCGGCCAGGACAGGGAAAGCCATGCCCAGCAGCGCAGCAAAAAAGACAAATATTTTTAGTATCTTTGTCATTTGGCGCGAAATTAGATATTTCAGCGCGGAAAAAGAAATTTTTTTGATGAAAAAAGCCCTCTTCCTACTGCTCTGCATGCTGCTGGTTCCGCTGGCGGCCAGGGCGCAGTACGACAAGGACGTATTCTCTTTCCGCGGCCGCAGCGCCCTGCAGGACGGCCGTCTGGCCGATGCGGTGGCCAATTTCAACATCCTGGCCCAGCTGGACAGCACGGACCACTGGACCTTCTTCTACCGCGGCATCGCCAAATACAACCTGGGAGACATCCGCGGCGCCCGGGCCGATTTCTCCACTTCCGTCCGCCTGAATCCCGTTTTCACATCGGGCTATCATTACCGTGCCATTACGGAAAGCCGTACCGGGGACTACGATGCGGCGCTCCGGGACCTGGAGGAGGCCATCCGCCTGCGGCCCGGTTCCTCCGGCCTGTATTTCACCCGCGGGGTTACTTATTTCCTCAGCCGCCAGTTCGAGCGGGCCATCAAGGATTTTGACAAATACGTGCGCCAGGAGCCCAAGGATCCCTCCACTTATCTTAACCGCGGAGCTTCCTACTTGTTCCTGGGCGATACCCTTAAGGCGCTGGAGGACTATGACCGGGCCATCAAACTGGACCGCTTTGAGCCGGAAGGCTATGTCCGCCGAGGCGCGCTGAAGGCTTCGCAGGGCTCCTTCGAGGAAGCCATGCAGGACTATAACCGGGCCCTGGACCTGGATTCCACCCTTACCCTGGCCTATTTCCAGCGGGCGCTGGTGCATTCGGAGCAGGGACACCTTAACGAGGCCATGGCCGACCTTAACAAGGTGCTGGACTATGAGCCGGGCAATGCCCTCACCCTTTATAACCGGAGCCTCTTATCGGCCCAGGTGGGGGACTTCGAGGGGGCGCTGTCGGACATGGACCGCGTGATAGCCATCAATCCCGGCAATGTGCTGGCGTACTTCAACCGCGCCGGCTTCTTCATTGACATGGAGCGCTGGGACGATGCCCTGGCAGACTACAACAAGGCCATCGAACTGTATCCGGACTTTGCCAAGGCCTACCAGAACCGCGCCTATGTGGAACTGCAGATGGGCATGACACGGGCTTCGCGGGAAGACTACCGCACCGCGCAGCGGAAGGTGGCGGAATACCGCACCAGCACCGCTTCGGGGGCCGATTTTGCCGATACTACCAAGAAATACAGCAGCCTGCTGGCACTGGATGCGGACTTCGCCCGCTCCGGCTTCGACAACGAAATGCTGCGTCACCGGGATATTGACATCAACCTGAAGCCGCTGTACAAGTTCGTGCTCACGGATGCCAACGATCCCACTAATTATGCGTTGGAGCACAAATACGAGAACCGGCTCCTGGACCAGTTCGTGGCCTCCTTGCCGCTGCCGGTGACCGTTTCTTCGGACCGGGACGCCACCCCTTCGGAAGCTGTCCTGGACGCCGCTACGGGCAGCGGGGCGGCAGGCGCCTTCCTCAAGGGCTTGCAGGAACTGGGCAAGCGGCAGTACTCCCAGGCCCTGCAACAGTTCTCCAAGGCGGCGGAAGCAGACCCGTCAGGCGTGTATGACCCGTATTACAAGGCCTTCTACCTCATGAACCGAGGCGTGCTCCGGGCCGAAATGATTGAATTCATAGCCTCCTTCGAGTCCAACGTGCAAACCCTC
>JAEEQF010000039.1 GCA_016285175.1 Bacteroidales bacterium | reverse complement strand
TGGATCCCCGGAAGACGGCCTCCATCCTGGATACCTTCTCCTGTTTTGTCCAGGGTATCATCCCCTACGGCGCACAGATGCTCATGGCAAGCGGTTTGGCCGGGGTTTCTTCGGCGGCCATCATCGGCAATCTGTATTATCCTTTTGCCCTGGGATTCATGGCAGTGCTGTCCATCCTCTTCCGTTTCCCGCGGAAGTACTCATAGCCACACAACCAGCCTCCGGTCCAGCGAAATGCGTTTGGGACCGCCCCGCTCCCCGGCTATGACGTAGGAGGGCAGGTATTCCTCTTCCAGCATCCCGGCCAATGCTTCCGCAGCCCGTGAAGCAGCAACGTTCACCTCCCGGCTGGCTGCGTCCAGCACACGGTCCAGGGACCGGCCGATTTCTTCATTGGTCCCACTCCGGCTCACACGGCGGTAAAAATGTTCCAATTCTGCCCTGTACTGACCAACTTGTCCAAACGCTATTCCCTCCGGATGCCGGAGGAAAAGCAGGAAGACCGCTTTGGTCATCGGGCGCATCCGGATCTCCGGTCCGCTCCGCTTTCCCATGAAAATGCGATAATCCCGGGTGATTACAAGGGCCGGAGCCTCCGATGAGGCCTCCAGGAGACGTCCGCCAAGAAGCTTTTTGGCCCGCTTGATCAGTGAAAAAAGCTGGGCTGCATCCATGGAGTCCAGACCGTCTCCATAATCCGTTGCGGCATCTTCCAGAAAGGAAGGTCCCTCTAGCAGAACAAGAGTCATTAACGCCTCAATTCCAGCCCAATATGAGTTGCCTGTCTCCATTTTTCTATCAAATATACACAAAAAGCCGGAGAAGGTCAAGGGCCACTTGATAATGGAAGGGTTAATTAGGACTAATCAATCATTTTATTAGGATAAAAAAATACTGGCCCTCGCAATCACTGCGCAGGACCAGTCACTTAACCTAAAATTAAACTATGAAAAACTTCGCTACAAATCTAAGAAATATAAAACTGATTTCCAAATTATATGTGGCGAATTTTTGCATATTTTAATAATAGTAGCTTTTCTCCATACTTTTCAAACAGGATCCGCGCCTTGAGCTCAGGAATATTCCCGCTTATCTCTAGGACTTTTCCAGCCCCAAATCGGTTATGCTCAATGCGGTCTCCGACATGGAAGGAAGACATGGGATCCGGGACAAAATTGGCATCGATTACCGGCGGCTTGGATGTCCGGTCGGTGCTGGGCATGACAGGCCTGCTCCCCTGGAAAGTTGATGCTTTTCCCGGAGCATCGGCCTTCTTTCTCGCGTAGGGAAAAGCATCAACTTTCCCTCTCCAAGGACTGCCACCGGAGCCCCAGGAGAAACCACGGGGCTCATCCTCTTCCCGGGAAGCCTCGAAGTCCTCCCGACGGAGCGGGTTCTGCAGATACTGCGGCGCTATCTCCCGCAGGAAGCGGCTGGGGGCGTTGGACTCGTGCTTTCCGTTGCGCATGCGGGTCTCCGCATAAGAGAGGGTAACGGCCTTTTTGGCACGTGTGAGGGCAACATAGAACAGCCGCCGTTCCTCCTCCAGGTCCCCTTCCGTCAGCATCCAGCCGCCGGAGGGGAAGAGATTCTCCTCCATGCCGGAGACAAACACATACGGGAATTCCAGGCCCTTGGCCGAATGTACCGTCATCAGGGCCACCTTGTTTAAGGTTTCATCCTCGGCAACATCTGCGTTGGAAAGCAGCGAGACATTCTCCAGGAAGTCTCCAAGCTGCACCACGGGCAAGTCCTTCTCCTGCACCAGGGAGGCGTCCGAAACGACACCGTCCTCCACCAGCGCATTCACATAGTCCCCGTGCATCTCCTCCACATAACCCTTGATGCTGTTAAGGAGTTCCTGCACATTCTGGAAGCGGGACTGCCCCTCCACGGAATCATCGGCTTTGAAAAACAGGTAGATGCCACTTTCGGAGGCAAGGGTCATGGCAACATCGTAGGCATCCCCGCCCTGCGCCTCCGCGGCCGCCTTTCCCATCATGTCGCAGAAAGCGCGGATCTTGGCCACGGCCGCACCCCGCAGGCCGAAGGACTCCAGGTCGGGCCGATATGCCGCCCGGAAAAGGGATATCCCCCCTTCCTGCGCCGCCTTGGAGAGTGCCGATACAGAGGTATCCCCAATGCCCCTGGCGGGCTTGTTGACCACCCGGCGGAAAGCCTCGTCATCGTTCAGGTTCACCGCCAGTTTAAGGTATGCCATCACGTCCTTTACCTCGGCCCGTTCAAAGAAAGAATTGCCGGAGTAGATGAGGTACGGGATGTTGCGGCGGCGAAGCTGCTCCTCCAGCGCACGGGACTGGGAATTGGTGCGGTACAGGATGGCAAAATCCGAGTATTCGGCCCGGTCCGTCCGCATACGGGTTATGATGGCCGATACAATCTGCATGGCCTCCTCCTGCTCCGTGAAAGAACGGACCAGGCGGATTTTCTCCCCGGCCTCCCCCATGGAAACACAGTTCTTGGGTATCCGGCCCTCGTTTTTGGCAATCAGCGTATTGGCCGCGTTCACAATCATCTGGGTGGAACGGTAATTCCGCTCCAGGCGGAACAGGCGGGCGTCCGGGAAGTCCTTCTGGAAACTGAGGATATTCTGGATCTGGGCGCCCCGGAAGCCGTAGATGGACTGGGAGTCGTCCCCCACCACGCAGATGTTGTGGGGCGGCCTTGCGGCCAGTTTCTTGAGGATGAGATACTGTGCCGCATTGGTGTCCTGATACTCGTCCACCAGGATATGGGTGAAGCGCCCGGCAATGGACTCCAGCGCCTCCGGGCTCTTCTTGAGGAGGATATTCATGTAAAGGAGGATATCGTCGAAGTCCATGACCCCGGACTGCCTGCACATCTGGCAGTAAAGGGCATAGACACGGTAGATCTCCGGCTTTTTGTGCAGGCGGTCCCCCTCCCGGTAGCCTTCGGCCCCGTTCATATAAGGGGTGGGCGTCACCAAGTCGTTCTTGGCCTTGGAAATGCGGGAATAAACCTCCTTGGGCTTATATACTTTATCGTCCAGGCTCAGCTGCTTGATGCAGTTCTTGACAGCACTCACCGAGTCTGTTGTATCATAGATGGTAAAGGTGGCGGGAAAGCCGATCACATCGGCAAATTCCCGGAGGAAACGGATGAATACGGAGTGGAAGGTGCCCATCTGGATCCGGCGGGCCTGCCGCTCCCCTACCATGCGGGCGATACGGTCTTTCATCTCCCCGGCCGCCTTCTTGGTGAAAGTAAGGGCCAGGATGCGTTCCGGAGGCACCCCCCGGCTGATCAGATATGCTATTCTGGAAGTTAATACGCGGGTCTTTCCCGACCCTGCCCCCGCCACGATGAGCATCGGCCCTTCTATGCATTCAACAGCTTTTAGCTGTTCCGGATTCAAATCTCTCAAAATCTCGCTCATATCGACCCTAATTTTATTACGCGAATTTAGCAAAATTTTCGTAACTTCGCGAAGTATTTTGCAAATACACAAAACTCACTAAATAATGTCAAACAATCTCGCTTTGAAAAAGGGCCTGGACATCCCCGTAAAGGGTGCCGCGGCCCGGGAAGTCATCAAAACCGTGAGTGCTGACATCGTGGCCGTAAAACCTACCGACTTCAAAGGCCTTGTACCCAGGCTGCTTGTTAAGGAAGGAGACCACGTTCTGGCAGGCTCCCCTGTGATGGCCGACAAAATGCGTCCCGAGATCCTGTTCACCTCCCCCGTCAGCGGAACGGTGAACCAGATCGTGCGGGGCGAAAAGAGAAAATTGCTGGCAGTCCTGGTTAAAGCCGATGGCAAACAGGAATCGGTGGACTTTGGCGCCAAGGCTCCGGAAACGGCGGCCGATGCCAAGCAGCTGCTCCTGAATACCGGTCTGTGGGGTGCGCTCATCCAGCGCCCGTACGGAATCCTGGCCGGCCTGGACGTAACGCCCAAGGCAATTTTCGTTTCCTCCTTCAGCACGGCTCCGCTTGCAGCGGATACGGACTTCACCCTGGACGGCAAACTGCTGGACATTCAGGCCGGCGTAAACCTGCTCTCCAAGATCGCCCCCGTGCATCTCTCCTACAACAAGGCCGTAGAGGCCTCTACCCTGTTCCACAAAGTGGAGAATGCCGTGCTTCACGTGGTGAGCGGCAAGCATCCCGCCGGTAATGTGGGTGTCCAGATCAGCCATATCGCCCCCATCCAGAAGGGCGAAACCGTCTGGACCGTCTCCCCGCTGCTCCTGGCCGCCATCGGCCATGTGGTCAACACCGGCAAGCTGGATCTTTCCCGCAAAGTGGCCGTCACCGGTCCTGCAGCGGAAAAGACCGGCTATGTGTGCTGCTATCCCGGCACTCCCGTGAAGGAAATCACCCCTGTCATGCAGGATGTACGCGTGATCGGCGGTGACGTCCTCACGGGTGAGAATCTGGGAGCCGAAGGCTACCTGGGCTTCTTCCAGGACCAGCTCACCCTCCTCAGGGAAGGCTACGAGCGCGAATGGTTCGGCTGGGCCAAGCCCTTCCGTCCCAAGGTGCACAGCGCTTCCTGGTGCTACTTCTCCTGGCTCACTCCGGGCAAGAAGTACGACATGGACACCAACCTGCACGGCGGTCCCCGCGCCTTCGTGGAAACCAAGTGCTTCGAGGATGTAACGCCCATGGACATCTTCCCCATCTACCTCATCAAGGCCTGCCTGGCAGGAGACATTGAGAAGATGGAGAAATTCGGCATCTACGAAGTTCTTCCGGAAGACCTGGCCCTGTGCGACTATGTGGATCCTTCCAAGAACGAGATTCAGGCCATTATCCAGAAGGGTATTGACCTCATGATCAAAGAAATGGCATAAGCTATGGCAGACGAAAAGAAACCTGGCCTTTTTGAGAAAGGCGGCAAGCTGTACTGGCTTCACTCATCCATTGATGCGTTCGATACCTTCCTGCGCGTTCCCGGCACCGTAACGGCCAAGGGAGCCCACGTACGTGACGGTATAGACCTCAAGCGGGTTATGATCATGGTGGTCATCGCCCTTGTTCCCGCAGCCCTGTTCGGCATGTACAACGTGGGCCTGCAGACTTCTACCCTCTATAACCTGGACTGGGGGTTCTGGCATATGTTCTGGTATGGCCTCCTCCGCATGCTCCCGCTCTTCGTGGTGTCCTATGCGGTGGGCCTGGCCATCGAATTCGGATCGGCCCAGATCCGCGGCGAGGAAGTCAACGAGGGTTACCTCGTAACGGGCTTCCTCATCCCGCTCATCGTCCCGGTAGACGTTCCCCTCTGGATGCTGGCCCTGGCCGTGGCATTCTCCGTCATCTTTGTGAAGGAAGTGTTCGGCGGCACCGGCATGAATATCTGGAATCCGGCCCTGGTAGCCCGTGCATTCCTGTTCTTCTCCTATCCTTCCAGCATGTCCGGCTCCAGCGTCTGGGTTTCCAAGACCTGGGTGGGCGCCCTCAAGGACGTGGATGCCGTATCGGCCGCCACTCCCCTTGCCATCGCCCATGACGGCGGCATGGCCGGACTGGACAGCGCCGGCTATTCCTTCATGGATATGTTCTGGGGCTTCATTCCCGGAAGTACCGGTGAAACCTGCGTGGTGGCCATCCTGCTGGGTGCCCTCCTGCTGGTGTGGACCGGCGTGGCTTCCTGGAAGATCATGGTAAGCTCCGTGGCCGGCGGCCTCCTGGTAGGCTGGCTGGGCCAGCTGGCAGGCGCCACCGAACTTCCCTGCTACTATCAGCTGGTGATGGGCGGCTTCCTGTTCGGCTCCGTATTCATGGCAACCGATCCGGTCACCGCAGCCCAGACAGAGACGGGCAAATGGATCTACGGCTTCCTGGTAGGTGCCCTGGCCGTCGTGGTGCGCCTGTGGAACCCCGGCTATATGGAAGGCATGATGCTGGCCATCCTGTTCATGAACACCATGGCTCCGCTCATCGACCACTGCGTTGTGTCCGCACACACCAGCCGTCGTGCCAAAAAAGCCTTAACCGCCTAAAGGAACTGCGCTATGAATACCAATAATAATGTATATACAATAGTCTACACCACCCTCATCGTGGTGGTAGTAGCAGCGCTCCTCGCTTTTGTGTCCCAGTCCCTCAAGGAACGCCAGGACGCAAATGAGAAGGCGGAGACCATCTCCCAGATGCTCACCAGTGCCCAGTACGGCACCAAGGCGGAACTGGACAAGCTCTCCAACAAGGACAAGCTGGCCAAGTATGCCGATGAGATTGAAAAAGCCTTTGTGATTGACACGGAAGGCAACGTGGTCCGGGAACTTGAAGGGGTCGACGTTTACAGCCCCAAGGCCCTCAAGCGCCAGAATTACAATATCAAGGGCGGCGCCAACGCCACCGGAACCGCAGAGATTCCCGTGTTCAAGTTCAAGAACGGCCGCACCGTGGTTCCCATCTACGGCGCCGGCCTGTGGGGTCCCATCTGGGGTTACATCTCTTTCGAGGCCGATAATGCCACCATCGCCGGTGCATATTTCGACCACGAGAGCGAGACCGCCGGCCTGGGTGCCAAGATCAAGGACGACCCTTCCTTCCAGGCCGAATTCGTGGGCGAGAAGCCGGACTTCGGCTCGGCCAACGTATTCGACATCGTGAAGGGCGGCGCTCCCAAGGAAGCCAACGGCTCTTCCGTCCTGGACAACAAGATTGACGCCATCTCCGGCGCCACCATGACGTCCCAGGGCCTGGACGCCGCCATCGACACCTGGCTGGCCGCCTATGCCAAGTACTTCCAGGCCAACGCCCCTGCCAAGGAATGCTGCGGCAATCAGGAAGGTTGCGAAGGCAATCATGAAGGCTGCGAAGGCGACCACGAGAACTGCGAAGGCGGGCATGAAGGCATGCACGGTGAAGGCGAAGGCCATCACCACCATAATCATATGGAGGAATAAGCCATGAACGCAAAACTTAAAGAAACCATTCTGAACCCCATCTTCAAGGGGAACCCTATTACCGTCCTGGTATTGGGTATCTGCTCTTCCCTGGCGGTCACCGTCACGCTGAAGGGCGCGCTGGTCATGGCCCTTTCCGTCATTGTGGTGTGCGGCATCTCCAGCCTCATCCTCTCGCTCCTGCGCAAGACCATTCCCGGCCGCGTACGTATCATCGTCCAGCTGGTGGTCGTAGCCATGATGGTAATCCTGGTGGACCAGGTACTCAAGAGCTTCGAAGCCACCTACGCCATTGACAAGCAGCTGTCCGTGTATATCGGCCTCATCATCACCAACTGTATCGTGATGGGCCGTATCGAGGCTTTCGCCCTGGGCAACAAGCCCTGGCCCAGCTTCCTGGACGGCGTGGCCAACGGCGCCGGCTATGGCCTCATCCTCATTATCGTCGCCTTCTTCAGGGAGCTCCTGGGTTCCGGGACCCTGTTCGGCATCGACATCCTCAACCGTTTCGGTTATGTTCCCAACAACCTGGTAATCCTGCCGCCCTTCGCCCTCATCCTCCTGGGATGCATCGTGTGGGTGCAGCGGAGCATCCAGAAAGACCTGCAGGAAGACAAATAATTGTGACGCCTTATGGAATATCTTAGCTTATTCACCAAGTCCATCTTTGTGGACAACATGATCTTCGCATACTTCCTGGGAATGTGCTCATTCCTGGCGGTATCGAAGAATGTGAAGACGGCTGCCGGCCTGGGCCTCGCAGTTATCTTCGTCCTGCTGGTTACCCTTCCCATCAACTACCTTCTCAACCGTTTTGTCCTGCAGCCTGGCGCCCTCGCATGGGCCGGCATGCCCGATGTGGACCTGAGCTTCCTCAGTTTCATCATCTTTATCGCCGTCATCGCCGCCATAGTGCAGGTAGTGGAAATGGTAGTGGAGAAGTTCTCACCGGAACTCTATTCATCCCTGGGTATCTTCCTGCCGCTTATCGCCGTGAACTGCGCCATCCTGGGCGGTTCCCTGTTCATGCAGCAGAAAGACTTCCTGAACATTGGAGAGGCCACCGTTTATGCCCTGGGCTCCGGCCTGGGCTGGTTCCTGGCCATCGTCTCCCTGGCGGCCATCCGCGAGAAGATGGGTTACTCCAACGTTCCGCCCGCACTCAAGGGCCTGGGTATCACTTTCATCACCGTAGGTCTCATGGGCATCGCCTTCATGACCTTCATGGGTATCGGCCAATAAGAGGAGGACAGCAATATGGGTAATACAATCTTATTCTCCATTATCGTCATCACTGTGGTGACGCTCATCCTGGTGGCCCTCCTGCTCATCATCAAAGCCGCCGTCACCCCTTCCGGCACCGTCAAGATCAACATCAATGGCGGCACCAAGGAACTGGAAGTGACCCCTGGCGGAGACGTGATGCATACGCTGGCCGACCATGGCATCTTCCTCCCCTCCGCCTGCGGCGGCAAGGCCAACTGCGGCCAGTGCAAACTGCAGGTACTGGAAGGCGGCGGAACCATCCTGCCCACCGAGACGGGCTTCTTCTCCCGCAAGCAGATCAAGGAAGGCTGGCGCCTGGGTTGCCAGGTGAAGGTAAAGGACAACATCGCCATCGCCGTTCCGGAAAGCGCCCTCAGCGTGAAGAAACTGGAATGCGAGGTTATCTCCAACGAGAACGTTGCCACCTTCATCAAGGAATTCACCGTCAAACTGCCGGAAGGCGAGCATATCGACTTCAAGTCCGGTGAGTACATCCAGATCGACATCCCCGAATATGAGGCCGATTTCTCCGATATGGGCGTGGCCGATATCTACAAGGGCGACTGGGACAAGTACGGCATTACCGGGCTCAAGTTCAAGAACACCGTGCCCACCATCCGTGCCTACTCCATGGCCTCGTATCCGGCCGAGAAAGACATGATCAAGCTTAACGTACGTATCGCAACCCCTCCGTTCGACCGTACGCAGCCCAAGGGTGTCTTCAAATTCGTGCCGGGCGTGCCTCCGGGAATCGCCTCCACCTATGTCTTCTCCCGCAAGCCGGGCGACAAGGTGTGGATCAGCGGCCCTTACGGAGAATTCCTTCTCCCGAAGGACGATCCGGATACGCAGGAATACATCTTCGTGGGCGGCGGCGCCGGCATGGCTCCCCTCCGCAGCCACATCATGCACCTGTTCAAGACCCTGAAGACCAAGAAACCCGTGCACTTCTTCTATGGCGCCCGTGCCCTGGTGGAAGCCTTCTATCTGGAGGATTTTGCCGAAATCGAAAAGGATTTCCCCAATTTCCACTTCCATCTGGCCCTGGACCGTCCGGACCCGGCAGCCGATGCCGCAGGCGTGAAGTACACCGCCGGTTTCGTCCACAACGTGATGAACGAAACCTACCTCAAGGACCACGAGGCCCCGGAGGATATCAAGTACTTCATGTGCGGTCCGCCTATGATGACCAAGTGCGTCTGTGACCTGCTGGACAGCCTGGGTGTCGCACCGGAGAGCATCTTCTTCGACAACTTCGGCGGTTAATGCTAAAAAAACCTGACTCTTTCGAGCCAGGTTTTTTTAATTCTCATTGTTACCCAGGAGCATGATTCGAACGCAGTCCCCTACGTGCTTGGCATTGTCCGTGGCCTTTTCAAAAAGTTCCGCCAGGTTCTTGTACTTGGTCATTTCCCGGAGATCCTCCTCCTTGGTAAAGATATAGCCGATATAGCCTTCGTAGGCTTCGTCGGCCTCGTGTTCCAACTCCGTGATGCGGTCACACAGGAGGGTGATTTCCGCAGCGTTCTGGCGTACGTTCTCCAACAGCGGAAGAAGCTTCTGGAGGGACTTGGCTTCGGAGAGGATAAGCTGGGCCAGGTCCTTGAGCTGGTTGTCTATCTTGCGGGGGTCGTAGATATTCACGGCATTGGAAGCATCCTTAACCACGTCCAGGCAGTCGTCCATGCTCATGGCCACCGTAATGAAATTGGCGCGGGTGCTGGGCTTCATGGGCCGCCCCAGGATCTGCTCCCGGAACTCTGTGAGCAGGGCATCTCCCTGATGCTCCAGGGCCCGGATTTCTTTATGGGACTGGCGCCACTGGGCGGGATCCAGGGTTTCCAGCATCCGGCAAAGGATTTCCGAACTCTGGGACAGGAATGCCGCCTGCTGGGCAAAGATGGGCATCAGGTCTGTCTTGCGGCTGAAAAGATGCTGAAATGACCTAAAAATACTCATAAGAAAAAAAACTGATTCAACCAATAAATCTTATAAAACGCATAAATCTTCGTAAAAAACAGTTCCAACTGCAATTTGTTTTTTACGATTGCAAAGGAATCCCAATTGCCTTTCTTAGCTTTGCCACTGGACAAACCCTTGCAAATGTATGGACAGACGCAGCAAAACAGGCCGGATTTCTTTCTTCGCATACCTCTTCTACCCGCACATCGCGAGCCGCATCTCTGTGGCGATACTGGCTGCCATCCTGCAGCTTCCGGCCTTTTTTTCTTCCTGCACAGAGGAAGAAAAACCATCGCCTGTCCACACGAAAGCGCAAATATATATACAATGGAGCGAAATTCCAACCCCGGAAGCCCTGGATTTATTCTTTTTCTTCACGGAAGAACCCATGCGGCTGGATGCCTATCAGCAGGTAAGCGGGCTGGACAGGGAGCTGTTTACCTACGCCCTCTCCGGTAACGGTCCCCGCCGCCTGGTGGCCCTTTCCGGCATGGCCGGGGACATTTACACCTGGGCCGATATCCAAACCTACGGGAGCCTGGGGAAATTGCGTTTTTCCTTGAACGATGAAGACCCGGAAAGGCCTCATCTGGTGGGAGAAACGCTGCTGGAAGAGGCGCAGTCCAGGCAAACCCGCCTCACGCTCCTTCCCATGCTCTGTGCCATCCGGATCCGGTCCGTCGCCGCCGACTTCAGCGGGCATCCCTATGCCGGCAATCCTTTCCTAAACAACAAGCTCTTTCTTATCAATGCCGGCATGGAATGCATGCCCCTGGACGAAGAGACCCACGGACCGGTATCCTGGATTAACCTGGGCAGCCTGGACAGCCTGGCGGTGGAAAGGCTCCCCCACCCGGAAATGCTGCTGCAGGAAGGGATTGGAGAAGTGGGGACGAAACGCATCTACACCGACAAACTCTTCTACTGCTATGCCAACCCGGCCACGGAGGACCAGCCCGGCCGTCCTGTCACCCGGATGGTGCTGGAAGGGCACATCGGCCCGGTCACTTGTTACTATCCCGTCAATCTCCCCGGGATGGAGCCGGGTAGGTGTTACCAACTGGACCTCACGCTCACGCGGATGGGCTCTCCGGACCCGGATATCCCGGTGGAAAGCGGAACCGTAATAGTGGAAGCCGAAACCGTGCCCTGGGTGCGCCAGGACCCCGAAACCCTTCTGTTTTAAGCCATGAAAGCACTTTACCTTCTCCTAGCCGGGTTCCTGCTTGCCGCCTGCCAGCGGGAAAGCCATCCCCAGGCGGTTCCGGCCCGGATCGTACTGGACCCGGGCATCCTGCTCACCCGGGCCAACGACCCGGACGAACAACTGATATCGGATTACAATCTTCTCATCTTCAATGCTTTTGGCATACTGGAAGAGAAGGTTTACATTCCCCGGAGAAAGATGGTCTTTTCCGGAGGAAAACTTGTTCATGAGACCACCTTGCTACTGGATGTCCCCTATTCTATCTATGCCGTGGCCAACCTGGGCTATGAACTGCCCTGCCGCACCCTGGAGGAAGTCCGGAGTTACCGCTACCATCTGGCCTATCCGGACGAATACAGCCTGGGCATTCCCATGGCGGGAAAGCTGGAAGAGCAGGCCGTGGGCCATTCCGGCACCCTCACCCTGCCCCTGGAGCGCCTCATGGCCCGGGTGAACCTGTCCATCGACCGGAGCGGACTGGATGCCGATGTCTCCTTCAAGGTGGAAGAAGTTGTGGTGGGCGGCTGCCCTTCGTCGGCCCTGCTGTTTGGAAAGAGCCGGGTGGACGGACTCCCGCAAACCTTTACCACCGGCTTTACAAAAGCGGGCTATCAGGCCGATGCCCTGAACCGGGACGTGACTCCCGGGCTGAGCGGAACAGTGGGCATGTACCTCCTGGAAAACTGCCAGGGAGACCTGTTGGACAACGTTTTAACCCCACAGGGAAGGGTTTTCACGGAAGGCCGCTACAGGGACATCTGCTCCTACATTGAAATACGGGCCAGCTACCATTCTCCCTACTGGACCAGCCTGGCCGGGAGCCACCTGATTTACCGTTTCTACCTGGGTGAGAGCCTGAACAACTTCGATGTACACCGGAACACGCTTTATTCCATCACCGTGAAACCGCAGGGCGACGGCCTCTCGGAAGACAGCTGGCGGGTGGACAAGGGCGGCCTCACGGCCACCAAGGCCAGTTTCGGTCTGCATCCGGCCGCCTATAACGAATGTTCTTCCGGAGAAGATTTCCACATCTGGTGCGACGTAGTGCCCTCAGATACGCCTTTCTATATGGAGCCATTGGCCCATGACGATGACCCGGAAGTGGCCAAACTCTACAGTTATACGGTGGATCCGGACGGACACGGGCTCACCCTCCATACCTGGAAAGGCGGAACGGCTGTGATCTACTTCCAGGCGGGTCCTCCCGTCAACCGGGACACCCTGGCCATGCTGGTCATTGACCCTTGAGAAAAAGTTTGAGCAGAAGCTGCTGGAGGATACCGGTCCGCTGTCCCGGCATCAGCGGAAGATTCCGGGCCTTTTCCTTTAGGGTGGGATACTCTTGAAAGAGCTTCCGTTCCTGGGAGAAAGCCGCCCAAGCCGCCCGCAGAAGCAATTCATTTTCAACCAGATGAGTGGGCGCATCGGCCTTCCCTTCAAAGGCCAGATAGAAGTCCATCATATTCCGGGCGCTCAGGGTGCGGCGGGTTTTCCTGGCGGCTCTGGTGGATGCCCCGGAGACCGTGCGGTCGTAATGGTAAAGGCCCTCCTTCAGGTTCACGATCTTCCGGGCCTTCTGCAAGACCTGGGTGGAAACCACAATGTCCTCGTGCATGGAATAGCGCGGCGTGAAAATGCCTGTGAGCGTGCTGCGGCGGAAGAATTTGGTGCAAAGATAGCCGTATGCCTTATAGTTGTATAGCCGCTTCACAAAGAGCTTGGGATCCGCTACGGAACTGTCCTTCTCCAGATCCAGCTTGCTGTGGCCCTTATACTCCTTCCAGAAGCCGAAACAG
The DNA here is from genome assembly GCA_016285175.1 of Bacteroidales bacterium. Classification (GTDB taxonomy): domain Bacteria; phylum Bacteroidota; class Bacteroidia; order Bacteroidales; family UBA932; genus Cryptobacteroides. The sequence goes on along the minus strand of JAEEQF010000039.1, from coordinate 5,008 downwards.
ACAATATCGGCCTCCTCCCCTGCAGCCTCCACCAGTTTTTCCACGGCCTGCGGCTCAATCCAGTCGTCCGAATCCACGAACAGGAGGAATTCCCCCCTGGAGGCGGCGATACCGTCCCGGCGGGCGTAGGACTGCCCTTCGTTGGATTTCCGGATTACCGTTACGGCTGGCTTGCGCGCCGGATATCGGCCTATGACCTCCTCCAGCACTTCCACCGAGCGGTCCGGGGAGCCGTCATCTATAAAGACGTACTCAATATCCTTGTAGGTCTGGGCAAAAAGGCTCTCCGCACACCGCTCGATGTACTTTTCAACGCCGTAAACGGGCACTATGACGGAGACAAGCGGCATTACAGGATGTCACTGAAGCGCTCCGGTATGCGCACGATGATACGGAGGCCGAACATGGCCGGCTTGTTCCAGGCATAAGGAGGCCTTACCAGGCGCTGACAGATGCGGGCGAAGCGGGTCCAGCATTCAAACTTGCGGGCCTTGAGGTCCGTAACCAGACGGATGGTGCGGGAGCGCTTTTTCATGTGTTTTCCCCAGCCCTGGGACAGACGGTCCTTGTCCTGGAAGCGTTCCTCCAGGCGCTTTTGGTCGAAATAGCCAAAATGCAGCAGGTACAAATCCTTGCCGATATGGAAATTCCGGCCCTTGATCCGGTGGAAGCCGCTGCCCCAGGTAAGCGGCTCATTCATGATGGAGGGCTTGGTATAGCGCGTTCCAATCTGGGCGTAGTGACGCTGCTGCAGGAAAGGCAGACTCTCCGTCACATCCGCTTCCTCCCCCACTTTCTGGCCGAAATCCAGGCCCAGGGCCGACATGGAGCCCTTGATCCTGGCCTCCGAGAGGTATTCCACCAAAGACTGGCCCCGCTTGGGATCCACTACGATGAATTCATCGGCATCTACGCCAATCACTATATCGTACCCGCCGGAGAGAAGCTCCGCCGCCTTCCAGGAAAGGAACTGCAGGCGGCCCTTTTCGGCCGATACCACCTTTTTCCCAATCTTGGGGACCTTGAGGGCCGTGGTGCCCTCGCAGAAGGGGGCAATCTCCTGGTCCAGTCCGTCGAAATAAATGTACAGGTTCTCCTTTCCCAATTCACGGCCGTAGTACTCCACCCATTTGCGTAGATAGAAGTCGTCGTTCCGGACCATGGTTATGGCAGCAATCTTTTTCATAAATATTTCGCTGTGAATGTTTTACCATTTTTCTTCAAATCTTCCGGAGTGCCGGCAAAGACCACTTCTCCGCCCTTGTCGCCGGCGTCCGGCCCCAGATCTATCACCCAGTCGGCATTTCGGATCACATCCAGGTTATGCTCCACCACAATCACCGTATGCCCCTTGGAGATGAGCACGTCAAAGGCCTTCAGGAGTTTCTCCACGTCATAGAAATGCAGGCCCGTGGTGGGCTCGTCAAAGATGAAGAGGATCTTCTCCCGTCCCCCTTCGGCCAGCGAGAGGAAATAGGCCAGCTTGATGCGCTGGCTCTCGCCGCCGGAAAGGGTGCTGGAAGGCTGTCCCAGCTTGATATAGCCCAGGCCCACATCCACCAGCGTCTGGAGCTTGGCGGCAATGTCCTTGGCGGCTTGCTCCTTCTGGGCGCCGAAGAAGGCGATGGCTTCTTCCACGCTCAGGTTCAGGATGTCGTCCACGTTCTTCCCCTTGTAGCGCACCTCCAGGATATCCGGCTTGAAGCGCTTTCCTCCGCAGGATTCGCACACCATGGTAACATCGGCCATAAACTGCATGCCGATTTTCACGAAGCCGTCGCCCTGGCACTCCGGGCAGCGCCCGCCTTCCTGGTTGAAGGAGAAATACGACGGTGTATAACCGTTGATACGCGCGTACGGCTCCTCGCTCAGCAGCTTACGGATATCGTCATAGATTTTCAGATACGTGACGGCGTTGCTGCGGGAACTCTTGCCGATGGGATTCTGGTCCACATACTCCACCCGCGTAATGCGGGAAAGGTCTCCCGCAAGGCCCCGGAAGGTCCCGGGCAGGTCTCCCGTCTCGTTCAGGCGCCGGTGCAGGGCCGGATACAGGATATCTCCCACCAGGGAACTCTTACCGCTGCCGGAAACCCCGCTCACCACCGTAAACGCGTTCAGCGGGAAGGTTACATCTATGTCCTTGAGATTGTTCTGCATGGCCCCCTGCACGGTAATGCTGTACTGCCAGGGGCGTTTTTCCCGCACATAAGGCTTACGGAGACCCTTGAGATACTGCAGCGTAAGGGAACGCTCCGTCTCTTCCGGCCTTTCATCTCCCGGAAGGCCCTGGAACACCACTTCTCCCCCGTTCACGCCCGCCTTGGGGCCCAGGTCTATGAGGCAGTCGGCCGCATGGATTATCTCCGGGTCGTGTTCCACCACCACCACTGTATTGCCGATGTCCCGCAGCCGCCTGAGCACGGCGATCAGCCGGTCCGTATCCCGGGGATGCAGGCCGATGGAAGGTTCGTCCAGGATGTACAGGGAACCCACCAGGGAACTTCCCAGGGCCGTCACCAGGTTCACCCGCTGGCTCTCTCCACCGGACAAGGTATTCATGGTGCGGCTTAGCGAAAGATACCCCAGTCCCACGTCCTGGATGCACTGCAGGCGGTATTGGATTTCTTCGATGGCTTTTCCGGCAATGGCCAGTTCGTGTTCCGTAAGGCTGGCCTCCCCCATCCATCCCAGCAGCTCATCCACGGTCATGGAAAGCAGGTCGTGGATGGTTTTGCCGCAGATCTTTACATACAGCGCCTCCTTCCTTAGCCGGCTGCCGCCACAGGAGTGGCAGATGGTGCGGCCGGAATATCGGCTTAGCATGTACTTGTACTGAATCTTATAGCGGTTGCTCTCCACCCATTCGAAGAACTCGTTTATACCGCAGATGGCGTCTTCTTCCGGGAAATGACTCCTGGACTCCCACAGGATGCGTTTCTGCTCCTGAGTGAGCTTGCAATAAGGCTCAAAGATGGGAAGTCCGTATTTGTCGGCATTCTTGATTACCAGGTCCTTGAACCAGCCCATCTTCTCTCCCCTCCAGCAGGCGATGGCTCCGTCGTAGATGCTCTTGGTCTTGTCCGGGACCACCAGATCCTCGCTGATGCCCACGATCTTACCCAGTCCGCCGCACACCGGGCAGGCCCCCAGCGGGCTGTTGAAACTGAACAGGTATTCGTCCGGCTGCCGGAACGTAATCCCGTCCCGTTCAAAGCGCGAGCAGAAGCGGATTAGATCCTTTTCCCAAAGGGCCATGTCGCCCGCACCTTTATCGAAGGCCGACTGGATGGAGGAATGCAGACGCATGCGCATATCGGCATCCAGCTCTCCGGCAGTCTTTACGCGGTCCACCAGCAGGAACAGCCCCTGAGGGTAATGGCCGTCCATCTTGAGGACTTCCTCTATCTGGTATATCTGGCCGTCGGCCGGGGAGAAAAGCCTGCCGTAGCCCTCTTCCTTGAGGGAGAGCATCAGTTCCACCTTGTCTTCCCGGCTGTCCCAGCGAAGATCGGCCAGGATATAGAGGGCGTGCGGCTTGCCGTCGTCTATGGCAGAAAGAACGTCCTGCACCGTGTGCGCCTTGACCTCCTCCCCGCTCACAGGCGAATAGGTGCGGCCGATGCGGGCAAACAGAATGCGCAGGTAATCATAGATTTCCGTTGTGGTGGCAACGGTGGAACGGGGATTCCGGATATTCACCTTCTGCTCTATGGCGATGGCGGGAGGAATACCGTCTATGGCCTCCACGTCCGGTTTCACCATCCGTCCCAGGAACTGCCGGGCATAAGAGGAAAGGCTTTCGGCGAAGCGTCGCTGCCCTTCGGCAAAAAGCGTATCAAAAGCCAGTGAGGACTTTCCGCTGCCGGAAATACCTGTAATCACCACCAGGCGATTCCGCGGAATTTCCACGGAAATGTCCTTAAGGTTGTTAACCTTGGCCCTCCTTATGACGATATTACCTTCTGCGGGCATCTTTTAATCCATTATCTTTTCCAGGAACTGGGGCGGGATGTAGGAGGTGGCCACGGCAACTACTCCGTCTATACCCACCAGCAGGCGCCGGTTCTTCTGGACACGCTTGATATAGCCTTCCGCCCCTTTGAGCGGGCCTTCAACGACACGGACCTTCTCCCCCTGTTTGAAGCGGCTTATGTCATCGGCCGAGAAAAACTTGAGTCCCCGCTCTCCGGAAGATGTAACCAGCTGGAACATAGTCATTTGCTTTTCCGGAATAACACAGAATGCCTGCCAGTCCGGCGTCCGGTATACAAATCCTTCCGGCTTGTTAAGGTTTTCCGGTCCCTTGAGCATCTCGCTCACCTGGAGGATTTCGTTTTCATCGGCCCTCACAAAGAGGAGGGATTTAACCATGGGGACACGCCTGTAGATGACAGGGCCTTCCCGAACCAGGCGGCTGTCCGCCCTTCCCCCTTCCGGGATCTGCGCCAGTTTCCGGGCGGCTGAGAGGTGTTCCTCCCCTTTTAAGGGTACCATCTCCACGGCCAGGTAGGTCTCCAGCCCCATGCCCGCGAGCCGGTCTTCCATTTCAAAGACCTTGTTAAAGAACACCTTCAGTGCATACCAGTTCAACTGGACTTCTTCCATAGCAAACCCATTAGAGAGAAACAAAAATACTACTTTTTCCCCATTTTACCAAGCATGGCCGGAAATTGCGCCATTTTGACAGGCATTTCTGCCAGTTTGTCACACTTAACTGACAGATTGTCAAATATTTAGCTACATTTTGAAGTGGCACCGGATTTGCCCTTTTCATGGCGTATGGCGCAATGAAAGACCGCCGGAAGAACGAATGTTTGACTTTTAAATTATAGGAGATTAAAACTATGTTACCCGTCAGAAGAAACAACCAGGTCTGGGTTCCGGACATTTTCAACGATTTCTTTGACAACAGTTGGATGGAGCATCCCAAGGCTACCTGCCCGGCCATCAACGTTTTAGAAACCCCCGAACAGTACCAGCTTGAACTGGACGCCCCCGGTATGAC
>JAEEQF010000160.1 GCA_016285175.1 Bacteroidales bacterium | reverse complement strand
GCCTGGCGGTAGTGCCCCAGCAGGCCTGTCAGGAACCGCTTTCCGTAACGCAGGAGGGGGAGAAGGTGCTTGTAAAGACATCGGCCCTTACCGTGGAGGTGGACAAGGCCACGGCGACGGTGGCTTTCTTCAAGGCCGACGGAACCCCGCTGGCGCAGGACGGACAGGCTGCCTTCGAACCTCTGGAAGTGGAGGGAAAGAAAGCCTACAGTACTACGGTGAGTTTCGCGAGCCCTGCCGATGAGGCCTTCTACGGCCTTGGACAGCAGCAGGCCGGGGAGTTCAACCACAAGGGCCTGCGGGAAGAACTGTATCAATACAATACCAAGATCAGCGTTCCCATGGTGGTTTCCACCAAGGGGTACGGCATCCTCTTCGACGCCTATTCCCTTAGCCGGTGGGGGAGCGCCCAGCCTTACCGCCAGCTGGGAGAGGTCTTCGACCTGGAACTTACCGGTACTTACAGGCCCGTGAGGGGAGAAGAGCTGGTCCAACAGGAAGACAGCCTCTTCTATGAGAACGAGTGGGCTATAAAGAACTTGCCGAAAGGCCGTTTTGCCAGTGTGTGCTATGAAGGCACCGTCACCGCAAAGGAAAGCGGAGACTATCATTTCATCCAGTATTATGCCGGTTTCCAGCGTACGGAACTGGGCGGGGAGGAGGTGATGAGCCGCCGCTGGCGTCCGGCCTGGAACCCCAACAGCTACAAGTTCACCGTCCATCTGGAAAAGGGCGTCCCCACCCCCCTGAAGGTGGAATGGGAGCCCGACGGGGATGTATCCTATATCGGCCTCCGCGTGGCTCCCCTGGAGAGTCCGGAGCAGGAATCCCGCCTCACTTTCTGGAGCGAATTCGAACCCCAGGCCGATTATTATTTCATAGCCGGCAATGACTACGACGAGGTGATCCACGGCTATCGCACCCTCACCGGCAAGGCCCCCGTGATGCCCAAGTGGGTGATGGGATTCTGGCAGAGCCGGGAACGTTACACCACCCAGGCGGAACTGGTGGAAACCCTCGCCGAGATGCGCCGGCGCCATATTCCGGTGGACAACATAGTCCAGGACTGGCAGTATTGGAAGGACGACCAGTGGGGCAGCCATGAGTTTGAGGCCTCCCGTTTCCCGGACCCGGAAAAGATGCTGGACGACGTGCATGCGATGAACGCCCGCTTCATGATTTCCGTTTGGCCCAAGTTCTACACCAATACGGAACACTATAAGGAGTTGAAGGCCGCCGGCTATGCCTATACCCACGCCGAGGAAGCCGGCCTGGTGGACTGGCTGGACCACGAGCAGACCTTCTATGACGCCTATGCCGAAGGCGGCCGGAAACTGTTCTGGAAACAGATGGACGAAAGCCTTTACACCAAATACAACCGGAAGATAGACGCCTGGTGGATGGATGCCAGCGAGCCCAACCTCCGTGACTGCCTGCCGATGGATTACTTCAAATGGCTCATCACGCCCACGGCCCTGGGCCCTTCCACCGAATATCTCAACGCCTACGCCCTGGTGAACGCCCAGGCCATCTATGAAGGCCAGCGGGGCGTGGATCCGGACAAACGGGTCTTCCTGCTCACCCGCAACGGTTTCGCCGGCCTGCAGCGTTACAGCACGGCCTCCTGGAGCGGCGATATCGGCACTTCCTGGACCGACATGCGCATGCAGATGGCGGCCGGCCTCAATTATTCCATGAGCGGCATCCCGTTCTGGGGCATGGATATCGGCGGTTTCTCCGTGATGGGCAAGTTCTACAATCCCGCCAACAATGCCGAGTGGCAGGAGCTCCAGACCCGCTGGCATCAGTTCGGGGCTTTCGTCCCGCTGTTCCGCGCCCACGGCCAGTTCCCACGCCGGGAGCTCATGTACATCGCCGATGCGGGAACGCCCGCCTACGAGAGCATCCTCTGGTACATGCGCCTGCGTTACCGCCTGATGCCTTACCTGTATTCCCTGGCCGGAGCCGTGAATTACGACGATTATACCATTATGCGCGGCCTGCCCATGGATTTCCCCGGAGACCCTGCGGTGCGGGACCTCTCCGACCAGTGGATGTTCGGCCCGGCCCTGATGCCCTGCCCGGTGTATGAATACAAGGCCCGCAGCCGGGAAGTCTATTTCCCGGAGGGCGGATGGTACGACTTCTACAGCGGTGCCTATATCCCCGGCGGGGTGAGCCTTACGGCCGATGCCCCCTATGAGCGGATGCCGCTTTACGCCCGTGCGGGCAGCATCCTCCCGGTGGGACCGGAGATGGAATGGTCCGACGAGAAACCCGCCGATGACCTCCTTCTCATCGTGTACGCCGGTGCCGATGCCGACTTCACCCTCTACGAGGACGACGGCCTCACCTATGCCTATGAGAAGGGCGCCTGCTCCACCATCGGCCTGCATTGGGACGACGCCGCACGCACCCTTACGGTGGGTGAGCGGAATGGCAGTTTCTCCGGTATGCTGCAGGAGCGCACTTTCCGCGTGGTGGTGTGTGATCCCCTGCATCCCTTCCGCTTTAACCCGGATGCCAAGGGACAGGTTTCCATCCGCTACAACGGTTCCGCTACAGATATTAAGATTAACTAAGACGATTAAGATATGAAATCTTTTGCGCTGAAAATGGCTTCTGTTGCCCTGGCGGCCGCCCTGCTGGCCAGTTGCGGGAGCAACGGCAAGCCCCAGGCCATTCCCGCGGATGCGGAAGTGGAGGCCAAAGTGGAGAGCGTCCTCAAGGGGATGACCCTGAAGGAGAAGGCCGGTCAGATGGTCCAGCTCACCATCATGACCCTGGAAGACAATACCCACGAGGCCATAGATCCGGCCAAGCTGGACCGGATTATCGGCGAATACAAAGTGGGTTCCATCCTGAACGTGATGCACGACGCTGCCCATTCCCGGGAGCATACCGCCCAGATGGTGAAGCAGATCCAGGACAAATCCATGGAAGTGCTGGGCATCCCCTGCATCTATGGCCTGGATATGATCCACGGCGCTTCGTACCTCATCGACGGGTCGTTCTACCCGCAGGAGATCAACCTGGGAGCCACTTTCAACCGCGAATACGCCCGGATGATGGGCGAGGCGATGGCTTATGAAACCCGTGCCGCCCAGGTGCCGTGGGTATTCTCCCCGGTGATGGACCTGGGCCGGGACCCGCGCTGGCCGCGCCAGTGGGAAAGCTGGGGTGAAGACCCCTACCTGCAGGCCGAGATGGCCCGTATAGAGACCGTAGCCATCCAGGGAGAGGATCCCAACCATGTGGACCTGGACCACGCCGCCGTTAGCATCAAGCACTATATGGGCTATGGCGTGCCGCACAGCGGAAAGGACCGCACTCCGGCCTACATTGCCGAGAACGACCTCAGGGAGAAATACTTCCGTCCGTTCAAGGAGTGCTTCCAGGCGGGTGCCCTCACCGCCATGGTGAATTCGGCCTCCATCAACGGCATCCCCACCCACGCCAACAGGACCCTCCTTACCGGCTGGGCCAAGGAAGAGCTGGGCTGGGACGGCATGTTCGTAACGGACTGGGCCGACAT
>JAEEQF010000038.1 GCA_016285175.1 Bacteroidales bacterium | reverse complement strand
GGTTTTGTTGCGGGCCCGGATGGCTTTCCCGTCGGTCCCATGCACGATGACGGCGTCTCCGGAAAGGGTAAAATGGTCTTCCCCCTTGCCGGAAAAGATGTCTTCCACATCGTAAACGGTAAGGTTCATCTTGTGATGGCGCCGGTCCACCAGCTGGGCAAAGCGGATGTTGAATTCCGCTATGTCGCTCTCGTGGCCTTCCAGGATGAGCTCATTGCCCCGGGCCACCACCTTCAGGTGGGGGAAATAGGAACAGAATTCCGTGAGTATTTTATTGCCGACCCCGAAAATCTCGATGGGGTCCATGGCTTCCAGATGGATGGTTTTCTTCATAAGCACGCAAATATACTACAATTATTTGGCTTCATTTTGGAAAAATGCGTATTTTTGTAGAATTAGGAGGATTAGGTTATGAAAAGAACCCTCATACTTGCGCTTGCGCTTACAACCCTTCTTGCCGGCAGCTGTGACTTTGTCCGGCGCATTGCCGGACGCCCCACCGCAGAGGAGGTGAAGCAGATCCATGCGGAACAGCTCCGGGCCGAAGAAGCCCGTCACCAGGCCGTCCTGGATTCCATGGAGCAGGTGAAAAAGCACCTGGCCGATTCTATCGCCGCCCGCGAATCCTATCTGCTGGATTCCCTGGCCCAGGCTAAGGGAACCATCCTTAACCCGTCCAAGATGGGAGGCCTGTTCACCACCAAACTGGATGCGAAGTACTGCATAGTGGTCGGTGCTTTCCGTAACCGGGCCTATGCAGAACGCAAACTCACCAAGTGCAACGAGGCCGGTTATACGGCCACCATCATCAGCTTCCGGAACGGCTTGCTGGCCGTATCCGTCTGCCCTTCGGACGATCTTAACGAAGTGCTCAAAAACCTTCGCAAGCTGCGCGGAAAGGGGATTTGCCCGGAAGACAGTTGGATTCTTGTGAATGAATGATGAGACGGGTCCTCGCTTTTCTGCTGGCCCTGACGGCCACCACTTTCGTCCATGCCCAGTTCCGTAACGGCTCCGCGCTGGATGCCCTGGAAGACTCGGAGACAGTCCGCGCTTTCAAGGAGCATGTGTCGTATCTGGCATCGGCCGAACTGGAGGGCCGGAAGGCGGGCAGCGAAGGGGAGAAACTGGCGGCGGACTATGTGGCCGAACGCCTCAAGGAGTATGGCATAGACTTGCTGAGCCCGGAAGGCGGTTCCACTTTCGGCCTTGTGAAAGGGGCCGATACTTTGCAAAGCCGCAATGTGCTGGGCTTCCTGCAGGGCTGGGACAAATCCATGAACGGCCGCTATATTGTGGTGGGCGCCCGCCTGGACAACCTGGGGACGGACACCCTCACCGTGGACGGAGAGCCGCTGCGGCGCATTTATTACGGTGCCAACGGCAATGCCTCCGGCCTGGCCATGATGCTGGAACTGGCCCAGAAACTGTCCTATGCCCGCACGCTGCTGCGCCGGAGTGTCCTGTTTGTAGCTTTTGGCGCATCGCAGGAAACCTGCGCCGGTTCCTGGTATTTCCTTAACCGGGCTTTCGCGGATGCCGACTGCATAGACGCCATGGTGAACCTGGACATGCTGGGATCGGGGGCCGATACCTTCTATGCATACCCTTCGGCCAACGAAGACCTAAGCATACTGGTGCAATCCCTTAAGACAGAACTACTTCCCGTGCAGGCTACCCTCGTTGGCACGGAACCTTATCCCGGAGACCACCGGGCTTTCTACGACAAGGAGATCCCCTCCGTCCTGTTCACGACGGGCCGATACCCGGAATACAACACCGGCCGTGACAGCTGGGAGATCCTGGACTACGACGGCATGGAACGGGAACTGGAATATGTATACAATTTTGTGCAGCGGCTCTGCAACGGACCGCGCCCCCTGTTCCGCAGCGACGATGCCGCCCGCGGAGCGGACCGCTCGGCAGACGTGGTGGCTTTCAGCGATGTGGACACAAAGCCCATGTTCCTCAACTCCACAGACCCCCGCGTGTTCCTGGAGAAATGGGTATACCAGTATCTCAAGTATCCGGAGTATGCGGTGGATAACGGCATCCAGGGCCGCGTGCTGGTGGATTTCGTGATAAACGAGAAGGGTGAGGTAGAGGATGTCCAGGTGGCCCGGGGCATCCACGCCAGCCTGGACGAAGAAGCCATACGGGTAGTGTCGGCATCGCCCAAGTGGCGGCCGGGCCGGCACCGGGGTAAGAAGGTGAAGGTGGCCATGACGGTAGCCGTGGAATTCCGCCTGGAGAAGAAAGGCACTTTTGGAATTAATGGAAAAACTATCAAATAGGAGATGGACTATAACTTTTTAGAGATTGAGAAGAAGTGGCAGCAGTGGTGGGCCCAGAACAAGACCTATAAGGCAGCCAACAAGGAGGATAAACCCAAATACTATGTCCTGGACATGTTCCCGTATCCCAGTGGGGCGGGACTGCATGTGGGGCATCCGCTGGGGTACATCGCCAGCGATATCTTTGCGCGTTACAAGCGCCTGAAGGGCTTCAACGTGCTTCATCCCATGGGCTACGACGCCTTCGGCCTTCCCGCCGAACAGTATGCCATCCAGACGGGCCAGCATCCGGAAAAGACCACGCACGAGAACGTGGCCCGGTATCGTCAGCAGCTGGACCGGATAGGCTTCTCCTTCGACTGGGACCGGGAGTTCCGCACCTGCGATCCGGACTATTACAAGTGGACCCAGTGGGCTTTCCTCAAGATGTTCGGCAGCTGGTACGACAATGCTCTCCAGAAGGCCCGTCCCATCGAGGAACTGGCAACTGCCTTCGAAAAAGGGGGGAGTGCCGCCGTGGATGCGGCCTGCAGCGACGGACCTGCCTTTACAGCCGCCCAGTGGAAGGCTTTCTCCGAAAAGGAAAAGGCCGATGCGCTCATGCGCTACCGCATTGCCTATCAGGGCGAAAGCACCGTGAACTGGTGTCCGGCCCTGGGAACGGTGCTGGCCAATGACGAGGTGAAGGACGGCTTCTCCGAGCGGGGCGGTTTCCCGGTATTCCAGAAGAAGATGACCCAGTGGCAGCTGCGCGTATCGGCCTATGCCGGACGCCTGCTGGACGGATTGGACAGCCTGGACTGGACGGATTCCCTCAAGGAGATGCAGCGCAACTGGATCGGCCGCAGCGAAGGTGCGGAAATGGTGTTCCGCGTGTCCAACGACGGTGCCGAATACGACATGACCATCTTCACCACCCGGGCCGATACGGTTTTCGGCGTCACCTTCATGGTACTGGCTCCGGAGAGCGAATGGGTGGAAAAACTTACCTCGAAGGACCAGAAAGAGGCCGTGGAGGCCTATCTGGAGCAGGTGAAGAAGAAGACGGAACGGGAAAGGATTGCCGGCAAGGCCGTCACGGGCGTATTCTCCGGCTCCTATGCCGTGAATCCGCTCACCGGAGACAAGGTCCCCGTGTGGATTTCGGAATATGTGCTGGCCGGCTACGGAACGGGCGCCATCATGGCCGTCCCTGCCCACGACAGCCGGGACTACGCCTTTGCCAGGAAGTTCAACCTCCCCATCGTCCCCGTTATCGAGGGCGTGGACATCAGCGAGCAGAGTGTAGATGCCAAGGAAGGCGTCATGTGCAACAGCGGATTCCTGGACGGACTTCCGGTGAAGAAGGCCATCCCCGCCGCCATCGACTATGTCCAGAAGCACGGCATCGGCCGAAGGAAAGTGAATTACCGCATCCGGGATGCCATCTTCTCCCGCCAGCGCTACTGGGGAGAGCCTTTCCCCATCTATTACAAGGACGGCATCGCCACGCCTGTGGACATGGAAGACCTGCCGCTCACGCTGCCGGAGATAGACCAGTACAAGCCCACCGAGGACGGACAGCCGCCGCTGGCCCGTGCCAAGGACTGGACCTACAAGGGTTATCCGCTGGAAAAGAGCACCATGCCCGGTTTTGCCGGTTCCAGCGCGTACTACCTGCGTTATATGGACCCGCACAACGACAAGGCGCTGGTTTCCAGGGAGGCCGATGAATACTGGCGCAATGTGGACCTGTATGTGGGCGGTACGGAGCATGCCACCGGACACCTCATCTACAGCCGTTTCTGGAACAAGTTCCTGTTCGACCTGGGCTATGTGTGCGAGGACGAACCGTTCTGCAAGCTCATCAACCAGGGCATGATCCAGGGCCGTTCCAATTTCGTGTATCTGGTGCCCGGCACCAACAAATTCATATCGGCCGGCCTCAAGGACCAGTACGAGACCATTCCGGTGCACGTGGACGTGAATATAGTCTATAACGACAGGCTGGATATCGAAGCCTTCCGGAACTGGCGTCCGGACTATAAGGACGCGGAGTTCGTGCTGGAGGACGGCGAATACATCTGCGGCTGGGCCATCGAAAAGATGTCCAAGAGCATGTACAACGTGGTGAATCCGGACAAGATCTGCGACACCTACGGGGCCGATACGCTCCGCCTCTATGAGATGTTCCTGGGCCCCATCGAACAGGCCAAGCCCTGGGACACCAAGGGCATTGACGGCGTAAACCGTTTCCTCAAGAAGTTCTGGCGCCTGTTCTGGGACCGTGAGAAGTGGCTGGTGACGGACGAAGAGCCCACGAAAGACGAGCTGAAGGCGCTGCACAAGCTCATCGGCAAGGAGCAGGAAGATATCGAAAACTTCTCCTACAACACCACCATATCGGCCTTCATGATTGCGCTCAACGAACTGGGCAGCTGCTCCAAGCGGGCCATCCTGGAACCGCTCACCGTGCTCCTGAGCCCCTTCGCACCGCATATTGCGGAGGAATTGTGGCACCAGCTGGGGCACGAGACTTCGGTGGTGTACGCCTCTTTCCCGCAGTACAGGGAAGAGCTGGCGGCCGAGAATACCGTCAATTATCCGGTTTCCTTCAACGGGAAGACGCGCTTCTTTGTGGATGCCCCCGCATCGGCCACCCCCGCAGAGGTGGAGGCCCTCGTCCGCGCCCATGAGAAGACGCCCCAGTATGTGGGCGGCCAGTCCATCGCCAAGGTAATCGTGGTTCCCGGCAGAATTGTCAATGTGGTTATTAAATAGCTCTTTATGAAACCGCTCACCAGAAAGGTACTCATTACTATTTTTGACTATATCCTAATCACTTTCGGTGCTACGCTGTTTGTGATGGGGTGGACGTCTTTCCTGCTCCCCAACGGCATCATCGACGGCGGTCTCACCGGTATCTGCGCCCTGCTGTCCATGGTAACGGGCGTTCCGGTGGAATACTGGAATTTCGGCATCAATGTCGTGCTCCTGATCATCGCCTGGATCGTCCTGGGACGCAGTTTCGGCATCAAGACCGTCTATACCATCGTCCTCACTTCGCTGCTGTTCCGTTTTCTGGGTGGAGATAACCTGATGGTCCTCAAGTCCCTTCCCGGGCAGCCGCTGGCGCTGGGAGAGAAGGTGCTGGTGCCGGTTATAGGCGGCCTGCTGGAAGCCGTAGGCCTGGGTCTGGTGCTGCTCCGGGGCGGTTCCACCGGCGGAACGGATATCCTGGCGCTTATCATCAACAAGTTCTGGCCGGTGTCCCTGGGCCGGTTCTACCTGGTGTCGGACTTCATCGTGATCGGCCTCCTGATGTTCATCCCCGGCCACAGTTTCGCCGATGTCATTTACGGTTACATCTGTATGGGCACCTTCGCCCTGGCCCTGGACATGGTGATGATGGGTAAGGAATCGGCCGTGCAGGTACTGGTGTTCTCGGACCATTATCCCCGGATTGGAGACTATATCAACAAGGAGATGGGCCGCGGGGTCACGGCGCTCCGTTCCGTGGGCTGGTATACCCAGCTGGACCGCCAGGTGCTGCTGGTGATGATCCGTAAGACAGAACTCCCCGGCCTGGTGAAGGCCATCAAGGAAATAGACCCCAAGGCCTTTGTTACCGTGGTCCCCGCCAACAATGTGTACGGTGAAGGCTTCGACGAGATGAAGACCGGACTTAACAAATTAAAGAAGAAGTAGTAGTTATGGCTTTAAAGAAAACCGTTCTTACCCACGTTAAGGAGTGGCTGCTTGTTACCCTGGGCATCCTGATCTACGTGTTGGGATGGGTCATCTTCCTCATCCCCAACAACTTGGTGGGCGGAGGTGTCTCCGGTATCAGTTCCATGATCCAGTATGCCACCCAGGGTGTGATCCAGATGGGTTACAGCTACTTTGTAATCAATGCCATCCTCATGGCGGCCGCCGTAATCATCCTGGGCATGGGCTTCGGCGCCAAGACTTTCTATGCCATCATCCTGGCTTCGCTGGCCATGCGGTTCATGCCCGGCATCGTCCCTGATACCATCATCAATACGCTGGCCCTGCAGAACGGCAAACTGATGTCGGTGCTCATGGGCGGTCTCATGGCCGGCATCGGCATCGGCATGAGCATTTCCAACGGCGGCAGTACGGGCGGGACGGACATCATCGCCCTCATCTACACCAAGTACCACAATGTTTCTCCGGGAAAGGTGATCCTCTTCCTGGACTTCATCATCATCATGTCCTCCCTCGTGGTCCCGTCCTACGTGGCCGATGTGGACCCGCAGACCGGCGCCGCCCTCCTGGATGCCGACGGTAAGGCGCTCACGCACCTGATGCCTTTCGCCGACAAGGTCACCACCGTGGTATACGGCCTTATCCTGGTGACGGTGAACAGTTACGTGCTGGACATGTACATTTCCGGCTCCCAGCAGAGCGTGCAGCTGTTCATCCTCTCTTCCCAGTACGAAAAGATTGCCGATGCCATCACGCACGACTTGCACCGCGGCGTCACCGTGCTGGACGGCAAGGGCTGGTACACCAAGCAGGACACCAAGGTGCTCATGGTCCTTACCCGCAAGACGGACCTGAACCTGCTTCTGCGATACATCAAACAGATAGATTCCGCGGCCTTCCTGTCCGTTAGCTCCGTGAACGGAGTATACGGCAAGGGCTTCGATACCATCAAGAAATAGCTCATTGAAATAAGGGATATAAGCCCGGGTACTACCGTACTGAACGAATGAACCTGCTACTTTTATCGGTGGGTCTCATCGCTGCGACGGCGGTGGCTGTGGCGGTTTGGTTGTTCCTGCGCCTGCGCAAGATGAGGGCCCCTCATCGGCCTGCCCGGGATGGGCAGGGCTTTCCTCCTGCGGCTCCCGTTTCGGGAACCCAGGTGTCGGACTTCGAAATGTTGGCGATCGATCAATTCCTTTACGACAAGGTTTGCAGGTACATGACGGAACACAAGCCCTTCCTGGTGGATTCCTTCTCCCTCCAGGATTTGGCCAATGCCCTCTATACCAACAGAGTATATCTCTCCAAAACCATCAACCACTATTCCGGAAAGAACTTCAGGCAATTCCTGAACTATTACCGGGTCATGTATGCCATGGACCTGTTCCGGAACAATATGAGCCTGCGGGTAAGTGAGCTGGCGGAGCTTTCCGGCTTCCATTCGCCCACTTCCTTTTTCCAGAGTTTCAAGAAGGTGATGGGGGAGGCGCCCAGTGAGTGGTGCGCCCGCGTGAGGGAGAAATACAGAAGGAAAAGATAACAAATAACGCCCGGGCTTTATCCCTTTATCCCTTTCCAACTTGCTGGAACAGGGGCGGTTACATCCACTTCGGTCTTCTTGACGGGGTGGATGAACTGTATATGGCGGGCCAGGAGCGATATGCCTCCGTCCGGATTGGACCGCCGGGCCCCGTACTTGAGGTCTCCCTTGATGGGACAGCCCATGTGGGAGAGCTGGCAGCGGATCTGGTGATGCCGGCCGGTGAACAGTTCCACTTCCAGCAGGAAATACCGTTCCGTCTTCTGGATCAGGGTGTATTTGAGACGGGCCTCCTTGCCGGTTTTGGAAACATAGGATTTGTTCTGGGACTCGTTGCGGGTGAGACAGTCCGTGAGGATGTCGCTCTCCTTGGGCGGCTGGTTGGCGGTGAGGGCCCAGTAGGTCTTGTGGATTTCCCCCTTCCGGAGCATATCGTTAAGCCGTTTCAGGGCCTTGGAGGTTTTGGCAAAGACGGTGACGCCGCTTACGGGCCTGTCCAGCCGATGGGGCACTCCCATGAACACCTGTCCGGGTTTTCCGTCCCGCTGGGCGATGAAGGCCTTGAGGGTTTCACTCAGGGGTTCGTCGCCCGTCTTGTCTCCCTGCACTATCTCTCCCGTCCGCTTGTTGAAGATTAGCAGATGGTTGTCCTCGTACAGGATCCGTCCTTCCAGGTCCTGGTATTCATCCGTGCCGATAGTCCTGTAAATGCCCATAACGCCTGCAAAGATAACACTTTTCCTTTGCTTTATTCCGGGAAAGGTGTATATTTGCACCATTATGAAGAAGATTATAGTTATTATCGGCGTATTGCTTACCGTCCTTTCCTGCGGCTCTTCCCGTCAGGCTTCCGCATCCCAGGATGCTTCCTACGATATCGGCTACGGCAATCAGGTCAAAGACCAGATGACCACCTCCGTGTCCAAGGTTAAAGGGACCAAGCAGATGGAAACCTATTCCACTATCTTTGAGATGATCCAGGGCCGCTGCCCCGGCGTGCAGGTAAACGGTGAACACGTGATCATCCGCGGCATCGGCACCAATTCCAATGTTACGGATCCGCTCTATATCGTGGACGGCGTGCAGGTAACGGATATCAGCGGCATCCCTCCCAGCTCCGTGGATAGCATAGAAGTGCTCAAAGACGCCGCCTCCGCCTCCATTTACGGAGCCCAGAGCGGCAATGGTGTAATCATCATTACCACCAGGACCAAGTAGTCCCTAGCGGATGAAGTTCGTGAATTCCGCCTTCTCTTCTCTGGAGGGGGCGGATTTTCCGTCTCCGGTGTGGATCTTCTCCAGCAGCCAGGCCAGGTTGTTGCCCAGGGTGCGCATGGTCTGCATGCCCTCCTTGTCCAGCTTCACCTCTCCCTTCGCGGCACCATAGGCGATGTTCCAGTACTGGGAAGTCACAAGCGGCATGTTCATCATCTCGAACATCATGTTCATGGTCTGCAGGGTGGCCGTGGCGCCGCCTCTGCGGCAGATGGCCACCGCTGCGGCCGGCTTGTTCTGGACCAGATGCCCCGCCGAGTAGAATAGGCGCTGCATCACGGCCAGGATGCCGCCGTTGGGCTGTCCGTAATAGACGGGCGTGCCGATAACTACGGCATCTGCATCGGCCAGTTTGCGGGCTATCTCGTTGCAGGGATCGTCGTCAAAGACGCAGCCCTTGCCGCCGTTCCGCCGGCAGCCGCCGCAGTTGATGCACATCCTCACGGGCTTGTTGCCAATCTGGTAGATTTCCGTCTCAAGGCCGTGCGCTTTGAGCTGTTTCTCAATCTCCTGCAGGGCGCAGAAGGTGTTTCCATCGGCCCGGGGACTGCCGTTGACCAGCAGGACCTTTTTCTTTCCGGCGTCTTTGCCTTCTTTCATCATGGCCGATGCCGGTGCGCCCAGCACCGCCGTCCCTGCCGCCGCCAGGGCTGCCGTCTTTATGAATGACCTTCTCATCATGACAGTCAATTGCTTGAGTTTTAGTTCTATGCGAAGATAGTTAATTCCCCGGGAATTGCCAAATGCTTCCCAAGTGCAATTTAGGCCGTTTTTGCACTTGGGACGTGGTCTTTGGTGGCCGCCAAGTGCAATTTGGGCCGTTTTTGCACTTGGGGACAAAAAAAGCCCCGCATGAAGCGAGGCTTTATGTCTGGATGACTGGACTTGAACCAGCGACCTCCTGGTCCCTAACCAGGTGCGCTACCAACTGCGCTACATCCAGAAGAATGGACCGCAAATTTACGACTTTTTCCAATAAAAGCAAAAAATTTGCGGTCTTTTTTCCTTAGAAGGCTGCAATCAGCTCCTCGTTGGAGTAGGCATCGGCCCCGTAGCAGGTCTTCAGGTAGGCCAGGCCGCCCTGATAGTCCTCTTCGGTGAAGGAGTTGGTTGCCTCTTTGGCCACCACCACGTCATAGCCCAGGCAATAGGCGTCGGCCGAGGTGTGGCGGCAGCACATATGCGTGTGCAGGCCGGTGATGATCACGGTCTTTACGCCCAGCTCCTTGAGGAGGATGTCCAGGTCCGTCTGGAAGAAACCGCTGTAGCGGCGCTTGGGTACTACATAGTCCTTGCTGGAGACGTTGAGTTCCGGAATCACTTCCGCGCCGGGGGTGCCTTTGATGGCGTGGTCGCCCCAGATCTGGAGTTCCCGGTCGATGCCGGGCAGGTGGCAGTCGTTGCAGAAGATAACGGGAACCCCCTTCTCGCGGGCTGCATCCAGCAGTTGGACGGTGGCGGGGACGATTTCACGGGCGCGGTCGCAGCCGAGAGCGCCGGTAACAAAGTCATTGAGCATGTCAACGACCAGGATGGCAGGATGGTTGAGTTTTTCCATTTTTCAATAAAAGCAATTATGTGGTTTGACTTCTATACAAGTTCAATGCCAGCGGCGCGGCAACTGACCCGCATTTCTTCCGGCCAGATGGCCGACTGGATTTCGCCGATATGGGCTTTCCTCAAAAGGAACATGCAAAGGCGGGACTGGCCGATACCCCCGCCGATGGTCTGCGGCAGTTTTCCCTCCAGAAGTTGCCTGTGGAAATAGAGCTCCTCTTTCCAGAGCTGGCCGCGTTCGGAAAGCTGGCGGTGCAGGGTTTCGGCATTGACGCGGATGCCCATCGAGGAGATCTCAAAGGCGCTTTCCAGGATGGGATTCCAGAGGAGGATGTCTCCGTTAAGGTCCCAGTCATCGTAGTCTGCGGCGCGGCCGTCGTGCCACTGCCCGTTGGACAGTTTCCCGCCGATTCCCTGGATGAAAACGGCCCCGTACTCCTTTGCAATGGCGTTTTCCCGCTCTTTGGGCGTCAGGCCCGGATAGCGCTGAAGGAGCTCTTCGGCCGATATGAAGAAGATCTCCTCCGGCAGCATGGGGGTAATCTGCGGGAATTCCACGTACAGCTTGTTCTCCGTTACCTTTACGGCTTCGTAGATGCGGCGGACGGTCTTGTGGAGGAACTCCGTGGTGCGCTGCTGGGGAAGCATCACCTTCTCCCAGTCCCACTGGTCCACATAGATGGAATGGATGTTGTCCAGCTCCTCGTCCGGGCGCAGGGCGTTCATGTCCGTGTAGATACCGCGGCCGGGCTCTACGCCCAGCTCGGCCAGTTTCAGGCGCTTCCATTTGGCCAGGGAGTGCACCACCTCGGCCTGCTGCTCCGCCAGGGATTTGATGGGGAAATGCACCGGGCGCTCCACGCCGTTAAGGTCGTCGTTGATACCGGTCCCGGAGAGCACCACCATGGGGGCGGTTACCCGCAGCAGGGCCAGCTGGGCGCTCAGGTTCACCTGGAACATGTCTTTAACGGCCTTGATGGCCTTTTCTGTCTGTTCCGTGCTACCCAGCAGGTTCCTGTAGTTTTTGGGAATATAAAGTGACATAATTTTACTTTTTGGACTACAAAGATAAGCATTTGATAGAGAAAATTCTAAAAATTTTTATTATGTTTGCAGGGTTAACGGACTTAATCAGATGATAGTTATGAAGTTTGGCGGTACTTCCGTAGGAACCGCCGCAAGAATCAAGGAAGTGGCCGCCCTGGTTTCCAGCCGGCCCGGATGCCCTTTCGTGGTGCTCTCCGCCATGTCCGGCGTCACCAATATGCTGGTGGAAATTGCCGGCTATCTGTATAACCGCAATCCGGACAGTGCCCGTGAAACCATCAAACGCCTGGAAGCCAAGCACCTGCAGGTGGCAAAAGAGCTGTTGGGAGACGCATCGGCCGATGCCTTTATCCGCGAAACCTTCGCCGGAGTATCGGCCCTTACGAGGGAATTCTTCGGCCCGGTGCAGGAGAAAACCATCCTGGCCCAGGGAGAACTCCTTTCCACCCAGCTGATGACCCTTTACCTGCAGAAGCAGGGGGTTAACGCGGAGCTCCTGCCGGCACTGGACTTCATGCGCCTGGACGACAGGGGGGAACCGGATCAGGATTATATCCGGGAGCACCTGCTGCCCAAACTGGAAAGCGGGGCCCATCTGTACCTGACCCAGGGCTTCATCTGCCGGAACCTGCGCGGCGAGGTGGACAACCTCCAGCGGGGCGGCAGCGACTATACGGCTTCCCTGGTTGGCGCAGCCATCGGCGCAGAGGAGATTCAGATCTGGACGGACATCGACGGCATGCACAACAACGACCCCCGCGTGGTGGATGGGACCAGCGCCGTGCGGCACGTACATTTTGACGAGGCCGCCGAACTGGCCTACTTCGGTGCCAAGATCCTGCACCCCACCTGCATCCAGCCGGCCAAGTTCGCCAACATCCCGGTGCGGCTGCTGAACACCATGGAGCCATCGGCCCCGGGTACCCTCATCGACAACAATCCCGAGCCCGGCACCATCAAGGCCGTGGCCGCCAAAGACAATATCACCGCCATCAAGATCAAGAGCTCCCGGATGCTGCTTGCGCACGGTTTCCTGCGCAAAGTGTTCGAAATCTTCGAGAGTTACCGGACCTCCATCGACATGATCTGCACTTCGGAGGTGGGTGTCTCCGTGACCATCGACGACACCCGCTACCTGAGCGAAATTGTCCACGACCTCAAGCGTTACGGAACCGTGACGGTGGACCTGGACATGTGCATCGTGTGCGTGGTGGGCGATATGGACTGGGAGAACCTGGGCTTCGAATCCAGCGTGCTGGCCGCCGTGAAGGACATCCCGGTGCGCATGGTGAGCTACGGCGGAAGCAATTACAACATTTCGCTGCTGGTGCGGGAAGAGGACAAGGCCAGAACCCTTAAGGCCCTGAGCCATCAGCTGTTCGCCTCATGCTAAAGGGAGAATACCCGCTGGAGCGGTTCCGGGACCTCCGGACGCCGTTTTACTATTACGATACCGCATTGCTGCAAAGGACTTTGGAAACCGTCCGCGCAGCATTGCAGGACCGCCCGTCGTGGGAAGTCCATTATGCGGTGAAGGCCAACCGGAACCCCGTGCTGCTGCGGCAGATAGCAGCGGCGGGGCTGGGTGCGGACTGCGTGAGCGGCGGGGAAATCCAGGCCGCGCTGGACGCGGGTTTTGCACCGGAAGGCATCGTCTATGCCGGCGTGGGAAAGGCCGATTGGGAGATCCGTCTGGGCCTGTCCAAAGGCATCTGCCGCTTCAATGTGGAATCCGAGGCCGAACTGGAGGTGATTGCGGATATGGCGGCGGAGATGGGCCTGGTGGCTCCGGTGAGCTTCCGGGTGAATCCAGACATAGGCGCGCATACCCTCTCCGGCATCACCACCGGGCTGGCGGAGAATAAGTTCGGCATCTATCATGGCAGCGTGGAGCCCGTAATCCGGCGGGCCCTGCAGATGCCGTCGGTCCGTTTCCTGGGACTGCATTTCCATATTGGCTCGCAAATCCTTGACATGCAGGATTTTGTGATGCTGTGCAACCGTATCAACGGCCTTACTGAACAGCTGGAACGGGGCGGAATCCCGGTGGAGGACATCAACGTGGGTGGCGGCCTGGGAATAGAATACGGCCACCCGAACCACCTGCCGATGGCCGATTTTGAAAGCTATTTCGGCACCTTCAAGCGCCACCTGCAGGGTCATCGGCCCGTCCGATTTGAACTGGGCCGAAGCCTTATCGCCTCCTGTGGTACGCTCATTTCCAGGGTGTTATATGTGAAGGAAGGCCTGTCCCGCCGCTTTGCCATCCTGGACGCCGGGATGAACGACCTGGTGCGCCCGGCCATGTACCACGCCGCCCACCGGATAGAGAACCTTTCTTCCGACGGCCCGGAGCAGGCCTACGACGTGGTGGGACCCATCTGCGAGAGTTCCGATGTCTTTGGCAAGGACGTGGTCCTGAACGAATGCCGCCGCGGCGATTTCGTGGCCCTCCGCTCCGCCGGTGCCTACGGTGAATCCATGGCCTCCACCTACAACGGCCGTCCGCTCCCGGGAAGCGTTTTCAGTGAAAATCCGGCCGAAGAGTAATCGCAGCCCGGCCTCCCAAGTGCAAAAACGGCCCAAAATGCACTTGGCAAGCACCAAAGACCACGTCCCAAGTGCAAAAACGGCCCAAAATGCACTTGGCGGTTAGGGCAGGAGGACCTGGCGGATGAACGGGGTCTGGTACTGGTAGGCCAGGCGGGTGAGGTCCCAGCCGGGGTGGGTGAGAAGGAGGGCGGCCTTTTTCCCAAGCGTTATGGAACCGTATTCGGCGCTGATGCCCATGGCGTAGGCGCTGTTGAGCGTGACGGCGTTGAAGGCTTCCACGGGGGTGAGGCGCATCTTGATGCAGCCCTGGGCCATCACGAAACGCATATCTCCGCAGGGAGAGGAGCCGGGATTGTAGTCGGAAGCCAGCGCCACGCCCAGGCCGGCCTTGATGAAGTCCTTGGCCCGGCCGTAGGGAAGCCCCAGGAAGAAGGAAGAGCCGGGCAGCATCGTGGGCATGGTCCGACTGCCTTTGAGCGCTTCAATTTCGGCCGAGGTGGTGCGCTCCAGATGGTCCACGGAAAGCGCCCCGTGCTTTACGCCCACCTGCACGCCGCCGCTCACAGCCAGTTCGTTGGCGTGGATCTTGGGGGTGAGCAGGTGTTCCGCGGCCCGCAGGATCCGCTCCGTGTCTTCCACCGTGAAGAAGCCCTCGTCGCAAAAGACGTCCACAAAATCGGCCAGCCGGGCCGCCTCCGGAATAAGGCCGATAACCATTTGGACGTAGTCTTCGTGCGAATAGCCCCGGCCGATGGCGTGGGCCCCCAGGAAGGTGCTTTTCACGCAGGCGGGGACGCTGTGGCGGATGCGGTCGATGACCCGCAGCATCTTCAGTTCCCCTTCCGGGCACAGTCCGTAGCCGCTCTTGATTTCCATGGCCACGGTGCCCTTGTCCATCATTTCCCGCACCCGGCTCATGGACTGGGTGTACAGCTGCTCTTCCGAAGTCCGGTTGAGCAAGTCGCTGGAATTGAGGATGCCGCCGCCGCGGGCGGCGATCTCCTCGTAGCTGAGGCCGTTGATCTTGTCCAGGAACTCCCCGTCCCGGCTGCCGGCATACACCACGTGCGTATGGCTGTCGCAGA
The DNA here is from genome assembly GCA_016285175.1 of Bacteroidales bacterium. Lineage (GTDB taxonomy): Bacteria > Bacteroidota > Bacteroidia > Bacteroidales > UBA932 > Cryptobacteroides. Next base: position 3,317 of record JAEEQF010000038.1, on the reverse strand, counting down.
AGCCGGGCATGATCATGCCCCCTTCGGCGTCTAGAGATTCTTCGCTGCGCTCAGAAGGACAGGAGGACATGGGGCCGAAAGCGGCAATGCGGCCGTCCTCGATGGACAGCCAGGCATTCTCCAAAACGCCCGTCTCGCCCTGTGCGGCACCCTCCTTCCGGAGAACGCCTTCCGGAACGATGCCCGCCAATTTTCCTATATTCTTTATTATCATATCGATATTATTCTCTAAGTTTTTCTTCAAAAGCCCATGGCCACCCTCGGCCCTGTAAGAGGGAGAAAGCAAGCTTTCGGGGGTCGCGAAGCGACGGTCTTTGAAGAAAAAGCTTAGAGATACTGTTCGTTCCGGATAAACTCAATGGACTTTTCTATGAGCGGATGCATATAGGTATCGTGCTCAACGAAAGGTACTTGCTTGCGGTAATCGGTGAAGATGCGTTCCAGGATAGGGGAGGACTTGGCCGGACGGCGGAACTCCAGTGCCTGGGCGGCGTTGAAGAGCTCTATGGCCAGCACCCTTTCCACATTGTCCACTACCCGCACCAGTTTGGTGGCGGCGTTGGAACCCATGGAAACGTGGTCTTCCTGACCCTGGGAGGAAGGAATGGAGTCGCAGGACGCAGGCCAGCACAGGCCCTTGTTCTGGCTCACGATGCTGGCGGCCGTGTACTGCGGAATCATGAATCCGCTGTTGAGGCCGGGTTCGGTGACCAGGTATTTGGGCAGGCCCCGGAGCCCGTGTATCAACTGGTAAGTGCGTCTTTCAGAGATACTTGCCAGTTCGCTCATGGCAATGGCCAAAGAGTCCATGGGGATGGCGATGGGCTCGCCGTGGAAGTTGCCGGCCGATATAACCATATCCTCGTCCGGGAAGATGTTGGGGTTGTCGGTGGCCGAGTTGATCTCGTTCTCAATCACGGATTTGACATAGAGGATGTTGTCCTTTACCGCACCGTGCACCTGCGGGATGCAGCGGAAGCTGTAAGGGTCCTGCACATGCTCCTTGGGCCTGTTGATAAGTTCGCTCCCTTCCAGGATCTTCATGAAGGATTCTCCCGTAAGGATCTGTCCCACATGCGGACGGAGCTTGTGCGTGAGCGGGAGGAAGGGTTCGATGCGGCCGTCGTAGGCGTCGAGGGACATGGCGCCGATGCGGTCGGCCCACTTGCTCAGGCGCATGCTCTTGATGAGGCACCAGATGGCGTGCGCGCTCATGAACTGCGTGCCGTTCAGAAGCGCCAGGCCCTCCTTGCTTTGCAGGGTGATGGGCTCCCAGCCCTTTTCGGCCCATACTTCGGCGGCGGGACGGACTTTGCCCTTGTACAGGACTTCGCCCATGCCGATGAGCGGGAGGCTCAGGTGGGCCAGCGGCGCCAGGTCTCCGGAAGCCCCCAGGGAGCCCTGCTGGTACACCACCGGCAGCACATCCTCGTTGAACATGTCAATAAGGCGCTGCACGGTCTTGAGCTGGGCGCCGGAATGGCCGTAGGAGAAGTTCTGGACCTTCAGGAGCAGCATCAGTTTCACAATCTCCGGCCGGACGGTCTCTCCGCTGCCGCAGGCGTGGGACATCACCAGGTTATGCTGGAGCTGGCTCAGGTCTTCTTTGGAAATACTTACGTTATACAGGGAGCCGAAACCGGTGGTGACGCCATAGATGGGGCGGTCCAGGTCTTCCATCTTGCGGTCCAGGTACTCACGGCATTTCACAATGGCGGCCGTGGCTTCCTGCGACAGCATGATCTTCTCGTTGCTTTCGATGATTTTTTTCAGTCTCTCCAGGGAGAGATGGGCATGGGATATGGGATGCATATTAAGCTAAAGTTTTTCGGATTAATTTTTCATCGGCCAAGTGGGGGAGGGTGACCTTGAGCCCCGGGGTGCGGGCCATTTCGCGTTCGATGGCGAAGCGGGCGCCTTCGTTCCGGGCCCAGCTGCGGCGGGCTATGCCGTTGTTCACGTCCCAGAACAGCATTTCGCGGATGTGGCGGTCGGAATCGGCCGATCCGTCGATGACCATGCCGAAGCCGCCGTTCATCACTTCGCCCCATCCTACGCCGCCGCCGTTGTGGATGCTCACCCAGGTGGCGCCGCGGAAGCCGTCGCCGATTACGTTCTGCACGGCCATATCGGCACAGAAGCGGCTGCCGTCGTAGATGTTGGAGGTTTCGCGGAAGGGGGAGTCCGTGCCGGAAACATCGTGATGGTCCCTTCCCAGCACGATGGGGGCCGATATTTCTCCTTTCCTGATGGCCTCGTTGAAGGCGAGGGCTATCTTGGTGCGGCCTTCGCAGTCGGCATAGAGGATGCGCGCCTGGGAGCCCACCACCAGGTGGTTCCTTCCGGCTTCCTCAATCCAATGGATGTTGTCCCGCATCTGTCCGGCAATCTCCGCGGGGGCTTCGGCGGCCATCTCCGTGAGCACCTTCACCGCCAGGGCGTCGGACTTGGCCAGGTCTTCCGGCCTTTCGCTCATGCACACCCAGCGGAACGGGCCGAAACCATAGTCGAAATACATCGGTCCCATGATGTCCTGCACGTAGGAAGGGTAGAGGAAAGAGCCGTCTTCCTTGAGGATGTCGGCCCCGGCGCGGGAACTTTCCAGGAGGAAGGCGTTGCCGTAGTCGAAGAAATACATGCCCTTGGCCGTGAGGCGGTTGATGGCTGCCACATGGCGGCGCAGCGAGGCCTGGACCGCTTCCTTGAAGGCGGCGGGGTCTTCGGCCATCATCTTCTTGGATTCCTCCAGGCTGTAGCCCACGGGGTAGTAACCGCCGGCCCAGGGGTTGTGGAGCGAGGTTTGATCGCTGCCCAGGTCCACGTGGATGCCTTCATCGGCCAGACGCTCCCACAGGTCCACCACATTGCCCACATAGGCCAGGGAAACCACTTCCTTGGCTTCCACGGCCTTGCGGATGCGGGGGATGAGCTCGTCCAGGTTATTGTGGAGCTCGTCCACCCAGCCCTGCAGGTGGCGCTTTTCGGCCGCCTTGGGGTTGATCTCGGCCGTTACGCTCACAACGCCGGCGATGTTGCCGGCCTTGGGCTGGGCGCCGCTCATGCCGCCCAGGCCTGCCGTCACGAAGAGCTTGCCTGCCGGGCTGCCGCCTTGTTTTCGCGCCGCATTCATCACCGTGATGGTGGTGCCGTGTACGATGCCCTGCGGGCCGATGTACATGTAGCTGCCGGCGGTCATCTGGCCGTACTGGCTCACGCCCAGGGCGTTGAAGCGCTCCCAGTCGTCCGGCTTGGAGTAGTTGGGAATGACCATGCCGTTGGTCACGATTACGCGCGGGGCGTCCTTGTGGCTGGGGAAC